>NZ_JBSFLQ010000008.1:0-257310 GCF_053599115.1 Streptomyces sp. NPDC001020
TCTCCTTCGACATCGACGCCAACGGCATCATGCACGTCACGGCGAAGGACCTCGGCACCGGCAAGGAGCAGAAGATGACCGTCACCGGCGGCTCCTCGCTCCCGAAGGACGAGGTCGACCGGATGCGGCAGGAGGCCGAGCAGTACGCGGAGGAGGACCACCGCCGCCGCGAGGCCGCTGAGGTCCGCAACCAGGGCGAGCAGCTCGTCTACCAGACCGAGAAGTTCCTCAAGGACAACGAGGACAAGGTCCCGGCCGAGGTCAAGACCGAGGTCGAGACCGCCATCGCCGAGCTGAAGGAGAAGCTCAAGGGCGAGGACACGGCCGAGATCAAGACCGCCACGGAGAAGGTCGCGGCCGTCTCGCAGAAGCTCGGCCAGGCCATGTACGCCGACGCCCAGGGCCAGCAGGCCGCGGGCGGCGCCTCCGCCGGTGCCTCCGAGGCCAAGGCGGACGACGACGTGGTCGACGCCGAGATCGTGGACGACGAGCGTAAGGACGGTGCCGCGTGACGGAGGAGACCCCGGGCTTCGAGGAGAAGCCCGACGTCCCCTCCGGCGCCACCCCTGATGACGCCGAGCCGCAGGCCGCCTCCCCCTCTTCGGAGGAGGCGGCGGCCCCGGCGGGGGACGCAAGCACACAGACCGCCGGTCTGACGGCCCAGCTGGACCAGGTGCGTACGGCGCTCAACGAGCGCACGGCGGACCTCCAGCGCCTCCAGGCCGAGTACCAGAACTACCGTCGCCGCGTCGAGCGCGACCGGGCCGCGGTCAAGGAGGTCGCTGTCGCGAACCTCCTGGCCGAGCTCCTGCCCGTGCTCGACGACATCGGCCGTGCACGGGACCACGGTGAGCTCGTCGGCGGATTCAAGTCCGTCGCCGAGTCGCTGGAGACCGTCGTGGCGAAGATGGGCCTGCAGCAGTTCGGCAAGGAGGGCGAGCCCTTCGACCCGACGATTCACGAGGCCCTGATGCACTCGTACGCGCCGGACGTGACGGAGACGACGTGCGTGGCGATTCTGCAGCCCGGGTATCGCTTCGGCGAGCGCACCATCCGCCCCGCGCGGGTGGCCGTCGCCGAGCCGCAGCCCGGGGCGCAGACGGTCAAGGCCGAGGAGACGACCGAGGCGGGCGACGACAAGGAGAACGGTGGCCCGGACGAGGGCTGACGTAATCACGGAGATCCACGCGGAGATCCATACGGAGATCCACGCGGAAGGGAAGGAGGGACGTCGAGGATGAGCACCAAGGACTTCATCGAGAAGGACTTCTACAAGGTCCTCGGCGTCCCCAAGGACGCCACCGAGGCCGAGATCAAGAAGGCGTACCGGAAACTCGCCCGCGAGTTCCACCCGGACGCCAACAAGGGCAACGCCAAGGCGGAGGAACGTTTCAAGGAGATCTCCGAGGCGAACGACGTCCTCGGCGACCCCAAGAAGCGTAAGGAGTACGACGAGGCCCGCGCTCTCTTCGGCAACGGTGGTTTCCGCCCCGGCCCCGGTGCGGGCGGCGGCTCGTTCAACTTCGACCTCGGCGACCTCTTCGGCGGCCAGGGCCAGGGCGGCGCCGGAGGGAGCTTCGGCGGCGGTCTCGGTGACGTCTTCGGGGGCCTGTTCAACCGTGGCGGCGGCGCGGGCACGCGTACGCAGCCGCGGCGCGGCCAGGACATCGAGTCCGAGGTCACGCTGAGCTTCATGGAGGCGGTGGACGGCGCGACCGTACCGCTGCGCATGTCCTCGCAGGCGCCCTGCAAGGCCTGCTCGGGTACCGGCGACAAGAACGGCACGCCCCGTGTGTGCCCGACCTGCGTCGGCACCGGCCAGGTGTCTCGCGGCTCGGGCGGCGGCTTCTCGCTGACCGACCCCTGTTCGGACTGCAAGGGCCGCGGGCTGATCGCGGAGAACCCCTGCGATGTCTGCCAGGGCAGCGGCCGGGCGAAGTCGTCCCGGACGATGCAGGTCCGCATCCCGGCCGGGGTGTCCGACGGGCAGCGCATCAGGCTGCGCGGCAAGGGCGCACCCGGCGAGCGGGGCGGCCCGGCCGGCGACCTGTACGTCGTCGTGCATGTGAACGAGCACTCGGTGTTCGGCCGCAAGGGCGACAACCTGACGGTGACCGTGCCGGTGACGTTCGCGGAGGCAGCGCTCGGCGCCGAGATCCGGGTGCCCACCCTCGGCGGGCCCACCGTGACGCTGAAGCTGCCTCCGGGCACACCCAACGGGCGCACGATGCGCGCCCGTGGCAAGGGCGCGGTCCGCAAGGACGGCACCCGCGGCGATCTGCTCGTCACCGTAGAGGTGAGTGTCCCCAAGGACCTGTCGGGGAAGGCTCGTGACGCGCTGGAGGCGTATCGCGAGGCAACCTCGGGGGAGGATCCGCGCACGGAGCTGTTCCAGGCCGCGAAGGGAGCATAAGGAGATGGACGGCCGTCGACGCAACCCGTACGAACTGACCGAGGAGACCCCGGTCTACGTCATCTCGGTGGCGGCCCAGCTCTCCGGCCTGCACCCGCAGACGCTGCGCCAGTACGACCGCCTGGGCCTTGTGTCTCCGGACCGGACGGCCGGCCGGGGCCGCCGCTACTCGGCCCGTGACATCGAACTGCTCCGCCAGGTGCAGCAGTTGTCGCAGGACGAGGGCATCAACCTGGCCGGTATCAAGCGCATCATCGAACTGGAGAACCAGGTCGCCGCGCTCCAGTCCCGCGTCGCGGAGCTGGAGGCCGCGCTGGACGGGGCCGCGCTGGCGATGCGGCAGCGCGAGGCCGCCGTCCATGCCTCGTACCGCCGTGACCTGGTGCCGTACCAGGAGGTGCAGCAGACCAGCGCACTGGTGGTGTGGCGGCCGAAGCGGCAGCAGCAGTCGGACTGACGCGCACGCGTACGCGCGGGGGCCGGGAGGTGAGCGGCGGTTTCTAGGGGTCGTCGCAACACCCTCCCGGCCCCTTCGCGTTGTGCGGGTCAGTCGGTCGGTGCGCTGACCGTGCGGGCTTCCGCGGGCAGGGACGCGATGCGGTCCGTGGGGGCCGTGGGGGAGTCCCCGGGGGCGGGCTCGCTCGATGTCAGGTCGAGTTCGGTCGCGAACACGATGTTGGGCTCACGGGTCCACTGGTAGTGGGAGTTGCCGTTGACGTCTTCGGCATCGATCCAGAAGCACCGTTCCTCGCCGTCGGGGACGGTGGTGTACGCGTACGAGGTGGTGCTGGGCGACAGCCACTCCCTTGCGGACGCGTAGCAGACGGTGTCCTCGCCGTCGCGCAGGACCTGGCCCCCGTAGACGACGTAGCGTGCCAGGTCAGGGGTCGGGTTCGGGTCCCACTTCAGCTCGAAGCCGTACTCGGTCGGCGTGGCGACCAGTCCGGTGACGGCGGACGGCGGAGTGAGGTCCGGGCGCGTGCCGCTGGTGGCGGCGGATCGCGCGGACTCGTTGCCCGCCGCGTCGACCGAGGTCACGCGGTAGTAGTAGGTGCTGCCTTCCGCGGCCGAGGTGTCCAGGTGCGAGACCTGGCTCGTGGTGCCGACCTTGGCGTACGTCCCGTCCGCGCTCGTCGCCCGGTACACCCGGTAGGACACCGCGTCCGCGACCTTGGTCCACCCGACCCGCAGTCCCTCCGACTCGGAGGCCGCGCTCAGCCCGGTGGGCGAGGCGGGTGCGGTCCGGTCGACGGTGGTCACGCCCTGGTCGGTGGTGCCGCCCGAGGCGTTGCCGGCCTTGTCGTAGGCGCGGACCTCGTAGTAGTAGGTGGCGCCGGTCTTCGGCAGGGTGGTGTCGGTGTACGTGGTGGAGGCGGTCGTGGCGAGCGGCGTAGTGCCGAACGAGGCGCCCTTCAGGCGGCGGTAGACGCGGTAGCCGGCGAGGTCCATCTCCTTGTTCTTCGCCCAGGTCAGCTTGGCGTTGCCGGTCGCGGTGTCGTACTTCACCGAGGTGCCCGCCGGGGTGAGGGGCTTGACCTTGTCCACGGTCGCCGAGGTGCGGGGCGTGTAGGCGAACTTGACGTTCGCTCTCCCGGTCCAGTTGACGAAGTCGACGCGGAGGGTGTGCTTGCCGGACGGGACGGTGACGTTGACGGTCTTGGTCACCGTCGTCGAAACGTTTTTCCAGAGGTCGACCTTGCGGACGCCGTCCAGGTAGACCCGGATGCCGTCCTGTGTGGCGGCGGTGAGGGCGAACGGGCCGCCGGAGCCGAAGTCGCGGGTCACCGTCCAGCGGACGGAGAAGTTGTCCTTCGGCAGTCCGGAGGCGGGGGCGCCGGTGCCCCAGTTCTCGTTGATCGTGGAGTCACAGTCGGTCTTCTTCGCGGTACCGGAGAAGGTGGTGTTGGCGAAGAACTGCCGCTTGAAGACGGGCGAGGTGCAGGAGGTCGCGGCGGAGGCGGGCGCGGCGACAGCGGTGAGCAGGCCGCCCGCGGTGGCGAGCACGACGGCGGTGGCAGCCGCGGCGTTCGTGCGTCGTCTGACTGTGTTCATTCGGCCCTCTGATCGGATCGGGACGCGGAAAAGCGTTCCTGATCACGACTCGGGAGGCGGCGAAGAGGTTGTACAGCGCTTTACGGTCCGGCGACCGTGCTCAGCGCGCCGGGCGTCCGTCGGGACGCCCGGCGCGAAGGCGAGGCTTCTCAGAGCCAGGAGTTCCAGATGCCGTGGGCCTCGGCCCGGTGGGCCACCTCGGCTCCCGACGCGTCCGTGTAGACGACGCGGTAGTAGTACAGGCCCAGCCGGTCCTCGTGCACGGAGGTGTCGCGGTAGGAGCCGCGGTCGCCGACCTGGGCCGTGGTGAGCGTGGTCCAGGCGTCCTGGGCCGGGTCCCAGCGCTCGACGCGGTAGTCGGTGAGCAGGGAGCAGTCGCCGAGGCCCGAGCTCTCGGAGCAGTCGACGGACAGTTCCGGGTACTGGCCCTTGTGGATCTCGGTGCTGGTCCAGCCGGGCGGGCGGGTGTCGGGCAGGGTGACCGAGACACCGGTGGTGTGGAAGAAGTCGGGGCCCTTGTCGTCGTACAGGCCATGGCCGTCCGTGGCGGCCACCCGGTAGACGTGGGTGGCGCCGTCGGGGACCGTCGGACAGAGGATCTCGGTTTCGGCTGAGTTGCCGGTCCAGCAGTTCTTCTTCCAGACCGTCTCGCCGGTGTCCGGATCGGGTGCCCTGCCAGACGTATTGACATGCTCCTTGGGCTGAAGCCCGAGGATTCTGGCCGTCCCACGGGAAACTGTGCCGCTATGCGGCACGGTTTCCGTGTGGGACTCCCCGGCTTCCTGTTTCTTCACGCTGCGCCAGAACGGGTTCTGGTCTTACCGGCGCTCCGCAGGCTGTCACCGCCAGTCCGGCGGCCGATTTCACGTTCTTCGCGGCGTTGTGGTCCCGGTCGTGGACGGTGCCACAGGCTGGGCAGGTCCAGTCCCGCACGTGCAGGGGTGTAGGACCGTCGCGGTGTCCGCAGGTGGAGCACACCTGGCTGGTGGCTGGAACTGACCACTGGCTCAACGGAGTTGACGGGATGTCGACTCCGAGGGCCGCCCGGGCCCCGGCTCAAAGTCCCGCCGACGAAGGCCCGGAGGCGGTTCGCGTACCAGACTCTGCTGGTCCACGGCTTTGACACCGTTGTCATCTCGTTAACCGGTACAGCTTGACGCTGCCTACCCTCGGCACGTTGGCTTTCAGCCACCTGGGTCGCAATGCTGCTCCCCCGCCCGGAAGGCACCTGATGTGAACGCTCGTACCACCCGTAGAACCGCTGCGCGCCGTACCGCCATAGCCCTGGCAGCCTCCACGGCGGCCTTCTCGCTCGCCGCGTGCGGCGTCATCGACGGAGTCGTGGGCGGGGGCGGTAGCTCCGCGACCCCGAAGAAGGGCAACGACATCACGGTGGGTCTCCTTCTGCCGGAGAAGGAGAACAAGCGGTACGAGAAGTTCGACTACCCGATCATCAAGAAGCAGGTCGCCTCCCTCACCGGCAACAAGGGCAAGGTCCGCTACGCCAACGCCGAGGCGGACGCGGTCAAGCAGAGCCGGCAGCTCGAGCAGATGATCGCCGACAAGGTGGACGTCCTGCTGGTGGACGCCGTGAACGCCAAGGCCATCGCGTCGGGCGTCCAGAAGGCCAAGGACGCGGGTATCCCGGTCATCGCCTACGACCGGCTCGCGCAGGGCCCGATCGACGCGTACATCTCCTTCGACAACGAACTGGTCGGCCAGGTCCAGGGCCGCGCGATCGTCGAGGCGCTCGGCGACAAGGCGTCGAGCAGCAAGATCGTCATGATGAACGGCTCGAACACCGACCCGAACGCGGCGCAGTTCAAGACCGGTGCGCTCAGCGAGCTTCAGGGCAAGGTGAACATCGTCAGGTCGTACGACACCAGGGACTGGAAGCCGGAGAACGCCAAGGCGAACATGACGCAGGCGATCCAGTCCGTGGGCCTTGGCAACATCGCGGCCGTCTACTCCGCGAACGACGGTATGGCGGGCGGCGTCATCAAGGCGCTGAAGGCGGCGGGCGCCGTCAAGATCCCGCCGGTGACGGGGCAGGACGCCGAACTGGAGGCGGTGCAGCGGATCGTCTCGGGCACCCAGTACATGAGCGTGTACAAGTCGTACCCGCAAGAGGCGAACAGTGCCGCGGAGATCGCGGTCGCCAAGGTCCAGGGCCGCTCGATCGAGTTCGACGCGCTGACCCGCGACAAGGTCGACAGTCCGACGCACAAGCGGATCCCGTCGATGCTGGTGCCCGTGGTCGCCCTCACGAAGAGCAACATCAAGGAAACGGTCGTCCAGGACGGCATCTACACCGTCAACGACATCTGCACCGCGCCGTACCGGGCGGCCTGTGCGATGACGGATCTGAAGTAGCCCGCACGGCGGAGGGGTCGCGGCGCGTGCCGGATGACACGGGCGCCGCGGCCGGCACGGGGCGGTACGGCGTGGAACACGGCCACCGCCCCGTGAGCCATCTCTGGGCAGGGGCGAACGTCGCCTGTCGCGGTACTGGCGGCCGCCCACGGCACGACCAGGACCGGCGGATCGGGCCCGTATCGCACGGCGGGGCGAGCGCTGCCCGTGCCGTCCCGTCGGCGTGCCGCAACCGACGTTCCGGAGGCTGGATGAATCCCGGATGTTCCGGGCGGAGTCCGGCTGTTGGGGCGGCCGAGCCGTGTTGCGGAGGACGGCGGGGCCGCGCATAGTTGCGCTGCGAAGGCGTGCCGGGGCGACATGGGTGTCGTCCGGGACGCACGCCATGGACGTCGCTGGTGAGTCGCGTCGCGCAGGACGCCGGAGCCAGGAATGGAGCCAGGGGTGGAAGATGGCCGGGCACGGGTCGGACGCGCATCCGCACGGCGCTGACCGGCTCTGCGAGGCCGGAAACCGTGTGTACTCCCGGGCGGTGCGCCGGGGCAGGGTGCCCTGCGCCGACGCCGCGGCGGTGCCCTGTCTGTTGGAGCTGGCACTGCTCCACCGGGACCCCGACGACATGGACTGGCTGGTACCGACCTCCCCGCAGGAGGTCATGACCCGGCTGCTGCGCGGCGTGCACGAGGAGGTTCGCGCGAGCCAGGCGCGGGTCGGGACGGCGGTGGCCGCGGTCGAGTGGTACGCCGGGCTCGGTGGCCCTGAGCAGAATCCCGTGGAGGGCGTGGCGATCCGCGTCCTGGACGGATTGCCGCGGATCCGGGCCGCGATGGACGAGGCGACCGAACGGTGCACGAGCGAGGTGCTGGCGGTGCAGCCGGGCGGCATCCGCCGCGAGGACGAACTCGCCGAGGGCCTGCACCGGGCGCTGGAGATGCGCCGCCGGGGCGTGCGCATGCGCGACCTGTACACCCATGTGGCCCGGCACGGCCAGGGCCTGCGCACCTATATGGAGCTGATGGGCGACGCGGCCCAGGCACGCACCCTCGACGAGGTGCCCGAGCGTCTGATCCTCTTCGACCGCACGGTCGCCTTCATCCCGGCGAACACCGACCGCACGATCGCGCTGGAGCTGCGCCACCCGGCCCTGATCGCGTACCTGGTGACGGTTTTCGAGCGGCTTTGGCAACTGGCGATCCCGCTGACGTCCCCGCTCCCGGAGACGGGCATCGACGGCATCACCTTGCGCGAGCGTTCGATCGCGGCGCTGCTCGCGGAGGGTCACCAGGACGCGGTGGTCGCCGAACGTCTGGGCATCAGCGTCCGTACCTGTCGCGCGCACATCGCGCGTCTCTCGGAGACGTTGGGGGCGGCGAGCCGTACGCAGTTGGGCGTCCGCATCGCCCAGGCGGGCCTGGACGGTTCCCCGCGCGCCCCGGAACCGGTCACGGCTCCCGGCGGACCGGAAGCCCCGGCCGACCTGTAGGACGGCCGAGCCGCGCCCGGCTCCCGTTGCGAAGGGGGCGGCGGTGGATTCAGTTCTCCTGGCTCAGGATGCCCGACTGTGCGATGAGGTACCCGAGTTGGGCGCGGCTGCCGCTGCCGAGGGCCGTGGCCAGTTTGGCGATGTGGGCGCGGCAGGTGCGTACGTTCATGCCCAGGCGGCGGGCGATGGCCTCGTCGACGTGGCCCTCCACGAGGAGTTTGGCGATGGAGTGCTGGATGTCGGTGATGCCGTCGGGGGCGGTCTCGTAGGGGCCGTCCGCGTTCAGCGGGACCGCGCGGTTCCACATGAACTCGAAGACCTTGGTCAGATAACGGACCAGGCCCGGCTGGCGCAGTTCCAGCGCCACCTGCTGGTCGTCGCGGATGGGGATGAAGGCGACGGTAGCGTCGCAGACGATCAGCCGCTCCACCAGCTCGTCGATCGTGCGGTACTCCGCCTTGCCGTCGGCGAGATGGGCGGCGTAGGCGAGTTTCCCGGGGCTGTGCCGGGCCGTGTGCTGGTACAGGGTGCGGATGCGGACGCCGCGTTCGATGAGGGGCCGGTCGCGCTCCAGACCGCGCAGCATGTTCGCCTCGGATATGCGGTCGCTCGGCTGGACCGTGAGCACCTCCGTCTGGCACTGCTCGGTGGCCAGGTTGAGCGCGGCGTTGATGCGGTCATTGCCCTCCAGGACGACGATGGAGTCACTGGTCGCCGTGGCCTGTGTGCTGAGCGTGAGATACGGCTGGAACGCCTCGGCGAGTTGGGTCGACAGACGTCTGCGGTCGGATATCTCGCGCTCGATCGGTGCGAGCCGGTGTGCGAGGGCGACTGCCGGGGGTACCGGGCGCAGCCAGTCGGGGTCGTCGGGATCCGGGTGGAGCAGGGCGAAATCCAGGAGACACGGTGTGGCTTCCGCGTCCGCACGCGCGATGCGACCGGCGCGTAGAGCTGTGGCATAAATGCGACCACCGTCTTCACACAGTTCCGTCACCGCATGGGGATGTGTCGCATTTATCTGATTCGTTGCCAAATCTCTACCCCCCAGGGTCCTGAACATGCAGGAACATGATGCACCGATTGTGTGGCCATGACGTGCCTGAATGAGCCATCGTCATACCTGACGGGGGAAAAGGGACCTTCCTAGTGAGGACGAAGCCGACTATGCGTAAGAAAATGCTTCGCTCGGTGCTTGTAGCCGCCTTCTCCGCCGTCGTGGCCGTGGGTGTCTGGAGCGGCTTCTCCGGTGCGAAGGGCGACACACAAGCGAACACCTCCTGGCCCATCGTCGTGACGGGGACCAACGGTACGGACAACACGTCGTGGCCGATCCTGCCGGCTGACGGAGCCGGGAGCTGATGTGACCATCCCACCCGACGACCGCTCGTTCCGGCGCGAGATGGCCACGGCCTATCGCTCCGGCTGGCACTTCATCGACCTGGCCACCGCCATACCTCATCGCGGTGACTCGTTGATGGTGACCGTGTTCGGGGAGCCCGTCGTGGTCACCCGAGACGAGGACGACGACGTGCGGGCGTACCGGCTTCAGCGGCGGCCTCGGGGGGCGCCGCGTCCCGTGCGGTGCGCCATACGGTACGGAATGATCTTTGTGAACCTGGACCAGCGCGACCATCGGCTGGCCCAACCGGACAGTCCGGAGGTACGGACCGTCTCAGCTACCCCCCGCAGTGCCTGACGCGATTCCCCCGTCGCAACAGATCGCTCAGGTGCTTCCCCCCGCAGCGGCGTCACCGTGACCTGAACACGGTGACGCCGCTGTCGTTTTGCCGGAGAGCTGCGGGTATCGCCCGGAAGCGCTGGTGGCCGGAATTCATCGCACGCCGCACCCGGGCGACGAGATCTCGATCACCACCCGTGACCGCCCCTCCCCGGCATCCACGCCTGAGGTCTGGCGCCACTCCGCCTCCGCGACCCGGTCCGGGTCCGCGGACCTCATGCGACCCTCCGGCGCCGCCCGTCGTCGGTCGCCCGTCCGGCGTACCGCGACTCGCGCCATGTTCATGTGTGCGGATACCGCTCCCGTCAGGACCCGGCCGCAGGCGTCGGACATCCCCCGTGTTCACGGAGTGCGCACCCAGTGGTCGCAGGTCCGGGAACTCGGCCGATCTCCCTCCCGTTCGACACCTTGAGTGGAATAGACTCAACTTTGTGCACGTTGCTCTAGTCACTGTGTGGATGGAGACGGCTGTGCACGGCCGGACGCAAGGAGCAAGGAGGAGAACGCGAACGTGGACGCCGAGCTGACCAACAGGAGCCGGGACGCGATCAACACGGCAAGCAACCGTGCCGTGTCCGAGGGCCATCCTGACCTCACCCCCGCTCACCTGCTCCTCGCGCTGCTCGAGGGGCAGGACAACGAGAACATCATCGACCTGCTTGCCGCAGTGGACGCCGACCAGGCCTCCGTGCGCGGCGGTGCCGAGCGTGTGCTGGCCGGTCTGCCGAGCGTGGCCGGCTCGACCGTCGCGCCGCCCCAGCCCAACCGCGAGCTGCTCGCCGTGATCGCCGACGCGAGCCGGCGTGCCAAGGACCTCGGCGACGACTACCTCTCCACCGAGCACCTGCTCATCGGCATCGCCGCGAAGGGCGGCGCCGCGGGCGACGTACTCTCCCAGCAGGGGGCCGACGCCAAGAAGCTGTCGGACGCGTTCCGCAAGAGCAGGGGAGGACGCCGGGTGACGACCCCGGACCCAGAGGGTCAGTACAAGGCGCTCGAGAAGTTCGGCACCGACTTCACCGCCGCCGCACGTGACGGCAAGCTCGACCCGGTCATCGGCCGGGACCACGAGATCCGCCGCGTCGTCCAGGTGCTGTCCCGCCGTACGAAGAACAACCCGGTCCTCATCGGTGAGCCCGGCGTCGGCAAGACCGCCGTGGTCGAGGGGCTCGCCCAGCGGATCGTGAAGGGCGACGTGCCCGAATCCCTCAGGAACAAGCGGCTGGTCGCGCTCGACCTGGGCGCCATGGTCGCGGGCGCGAAGTACCGCGGCGAGTTCGAGGAGCGCCTGAAGACCGTCCTCGCCGAGATCAAGGACTCCGACGGCCAGATCATCACCTTCATCGACGAGCTGCACACGGTCGTGGGCACCGGCGCCGGAGGCGATTCCGCCATGGACGCCGGCAACATGCTCAAGCCGATGCTGGCCCGCGGCGAGCTGCGCATGGTCGGTGCCACGACCCTCGACGAGTACCGCGAGCGGATCGAGAAGGACCCGGCCCTGGAGCGACGCTTCCAGCAGGTACTGGTCGCCGAGCCGACCGTCGAGGACACCATCGCGATCCTGCGCGGGCTCAAGGGCCGGTACGAGGCGCACCACAAGGTCCAGATCGCGGACAGCGCGCTGGTGGCCGCGGCCACCCTCTCCGACCGCTACATCACCTCCCGCTTCCTCCCCGACAAGGCCATCGACCTGGTCGACGAGGCGGCTTCGCGGCTGCGCATGGAGATCGACTCCTCCCCGGTCGAGATCGACGAGCTCCAGCGCGCCGTCGACCGGCTGAGGATGGAGGAGCTGGCGCTCAGCAAGGAGACCGACCAGGCCTCCAAGGAGCGCCTGGAGAAGCTGCGCCGTGACCTTGCCGACAAGGAGGAGGAGCTGCGGGGCCTGACCGCCCGCTGGGAGAAGGAGAAGCAGTCCCTCAACCGCGTCGGTGAGCTGAAGGAGAGGCTCGACGACCTGCGCGGCCAGGCCGAGCGTGCCCAGCGCGACGGGGACTTCGACAGCGCCTCCAAGCTGCTGTACGGCGAGATCCCTGCCGTCGAGAAGGAACTGGAGGTCGCCTCTCAGGCCGAGGAGGAGGCCGCCGGCGACACGATGGTCAAGGACGAGGTCGGCTCCGACGACATCGCGGACGTCGTCGGCTCCTGGACCGGCATCCCGGCCGGCCGCCTCCTGGAGGGCGAGACGCAGAAGCTGCTGCGCATGGAGGAGGAGATCGGCAAGCGGCTCATCGGCCAGACCGAGGCCGTACGCGCGGTGTCGGACGCCGTACGTCGCAGCCGTGCCGGCATCGCCGACCCGGACCGCCCGACCGGCTCGTTCCTCTTCCTCGGCCCCACCGGTGTCGGAAAGACCGAACTGGCCAAGGCGCTCGCCGACTTCCTCTTCGACGACGAGCGGGCGATGGTCCGTATCGACATGTCGGAGTACAGCGAGAAGCACAGCGTGGCCCGGCTGGTCGGTGCCCCGCCCGGATACGTCGGCTACGAGGAGGGCGGCCAGCTCACCGAGGCGGTGCGCCGGCGCCCCTACAGCGTGGTCCTGCTCGACGAGGTCGAGAAGGCGCACCCGGAGGTCTTCGACATCCTGCTCCAGGTGCTGGACGACGGCCGGCTGACGGACGGCCAGGGCCGGACGGTCGACTTCCGCAACACCATCCTGATCCTCACCTCGAACCTGGGCAGCCAGTTCCTGGTCGACCCGATCACGAGCGCCGCGCAGAAGAAGGAGCAGGTGCTGGAGGTCGTACGGACGTCCTTCAAGCCGGAGTTCCTCAACCGACTCGACGATCTGGTCGTCTTCTCGGCACTGGAGAAGGACGAACTCCAGCGGATCGCCCGGCTCCAGATCGACGGGCTCGCGAGGCGCTTGGCCGAGCGGCGGCTGACCCTGGAGATCACGCCCGAGGCCCTGGCCTGGCTCGCGGACGAGGGCAACGATCCGGCGTACGGCGCCCGCCCGCTGCGCCGTCTGGTCCAGACCGCCATCGGCGACCGTCTCGCCAAGGAGATCCTGGCCGGGGAGGTCAAGGACGGCGACACGGTCCGGGTCGATGCCTTCGGCGACGGGCTGATCGTGGGCCCGGCGACCGGCAAGACACTGTAAGAAACGGCGGTCACCGCGTTCCCCTACGGCCCGGTCTGGCCGGTGGGACCGTCGGATGGTGGTCGGAGTGCGGAGCCGGGGGTACCCGGAGCAGGTCCGCCCGGGTGACCGGGTCGTATCAGCCGAGGGCTGACACGACCCGGTCAGGGGTTGCCACCCCCCTCCCTGAATGAGGGAGGATGGCGGAATCCGTACGAAGGGAAGAACACGGTGAGCATCGACCCGTCCTCGATTCCGAACTTCGGGGGCCAGCCCGAACCGCAGCCGCAAGGACCGGCGGGCCCCGTGGTTCCGGATCAGGACCTCGTGAAGCAGCTCCTGGACCAGATGGAGCTCAAGCACCTCGTCGACGAGGAGGGTGACCTCGTCGCGCCGTGGGAGGAGTTCCGTACGTACTTCATGTTCCGCGGCGAGGGCGAGCAGCAGGTCTTCTCGGTGCGGACGTTCTACGACCGGCCGCACAAGATCGACGAGAAGCCGCAGCTGCTGGAGTCCATCGACGACTGGAACCGGCGCACCCTGTGGCCCAAGGTCTACAGCCACACGCACGACGACGGCACCGTCCGCCTCATCGGCGAGGCGCAGATGCTGATCGGCACCGGCGTGAGCCTGGAGCACTTCGTCTCGTCGACCGTCAGCTGGGTGCGGGCCGCCATCGAGTTCGACCGGTGGCTCGTCGAGCAGCTCGGCCTCGCGGAGGACATCGACGAATCGGACAAGCCCGAGGCCGACGGAGAGTAGGACTCTCGAAAACGTCCTAAAGAGGCGATCGGGACAGGACCACGAGATACGCCCCGTAGGTCAACGAGAGCCCGGCCAGCGCGCACGCCACCACGGCGGCGTGCTGCGGCCGGGCTCTCGCCGTCCGCACCAGCGCCTGGGCCGGAACGATCAGCAGCGGGAACGCGGGCAGCAGGAAGCGCGGCTTGGACTCGAAGAACCCGGCGCCGCCGAGCGTGATCAGCAGCAGGACGCCGCTGTAGACGGACAGGGGCAGCGGGGTGCGGTCCACGAGCAGCAGCGCGTAGAGCACGACGCTCACCGCGACGATCATCAGCGCCATCGGGAAGAGCAGCCGGGTGCCGTGCAGCAGCATGTGCCCGACGAAGCGCAGTGCCCCCTGCCCGAAATCGAAGCGTGAGCCCCACAGCCGCTGCACGGTGAAGTAGCCCCCGAGTGGATCGCCCTCGCGACGGCCCACCCACAGCACGTAGCCGACCCAGCCGAGCGGTGCGAGCGCGGCGCCTGTCCACAGCCTGTGGGTAACTCCGGGCCCGCGCCTGCGCCACATGGCGTGCACCGCCGCCGCGAGCACCGCCGCCGCCACCGCGCAGCCGTTGGGCCGGGTCAGGCCCGCGAGCGCAGCCAGCGTGCCCGCCCACACCCAGCGCCGGGTGAGGACCGCGTACAGCGACCAGGCGGCGAATGCGGTCAGTACGGGTTCCGTGTACGCCATCGACAGCACGACGGAGTGCGGGAGCAGGCCCCAGAGCAGCACCAGGACGGTGGCCACGGCCCGTTCGTACAGCCGGACACCGAGCAGATAGATCCCGTACGCGGCCACCACGGCAGCCGTCCACGACACCAGCAGGCCCGCCGTGGAGCCGTCGAGCGGGGTGAGCGTGGTGACGGCGCGGATCAGTCCCGGGTACAGCGGAAAGAACGCCAGGTCGCTGCGGGCGCCGATCACGCCGTACCGGCTGTACCCGTAGCCGTGCGCGGCGATCTCCAGGTACCACAGCGAGTCCCAGGAGCGCCCGAGCAGTGCCAGGGGCTGCTTGCCCGAGGACCAGGCGACGGTGGCGAGCACGAGGGCGCCGCTCAGCCGTGCGGCGACGAACAGGGTGAGCGCCGTGGCGGCCGTCGTCGGCAGCCGTGGCCCGCCCCGGGCCGGACGGACACGGTTGCGGTTTCTCGGGCCTTCGAGGGTGGGGGCCGGAACGGTGCTGGCGTGAGTCACACCCGAACCATGCTTCGGCCGTGACCGATTTGCGAACACTGCGTGGCTGGGCGGGGGCGATTTCCCACGCCCAGGCGTGCCCGCGGTCAACGGGCCGGTGCTGTGCGCGGGCGCGCCGTATCCGCGGCCGGGCCCCGTCAGCCCGCCAGTGCCTTGAGCCGCCGGACGGCCTCCTCCAGGACCTCCGTGCGTTTGCAGAAGGCGAAGCGGACGAAGGGCGCGCCGGTCTCGCGGTGGTCGTAGAAGACCGCGTTCGGGATGGCGACGACGCCCGCTCGCTCCGGCAGGGCGCGGCAGAAGGCGAAGCCGTCGCTCTCGCCGAGGGGGCGGATGTCGGTGGTGATGAAATACGTGCCCGCGGGCCGGAACACCTCGAAGCCGGCTTGGGCGAGCCCGGACGCCAGCAGGTCCCGCTTGGCGCGCAGATCCGTCCGGAACGCCTCGAAATAGGTGTCCGGAAACGCGAGCGCCTCGGCGACGGCGTACTGGAACGGCCCGGACGACACGTAGGTCAGGAACTGCTTGGCCGAGCGCACCGCGGCGACGAGTCCCGGCGCGGCCGTCACCCAGCCGACCTTCCAGCCCGTGAACGAGAACGTCTTCCCGGCCGAGCTGATGGTGACCGTACGCTCATGCATGCCGGGGAAGGTCGCCAGCGGCAGGTGCTCGGCGTGGTCGAAGACCAGGTGCTCGTACACCTCGTCGGTGACGACGAGCAGATCGCGCTCGACGGCGAGGTCGGCGATCGCCCGCAGCTCGTCCCGGGTGAGCACGGTCCCGGTCGGGTTGTGCGGGGTGTTGATCAGCAGCAGCCGGGTGCGGTCGGTAACGGCGTCCCGCAGCTCGTCGAGGTCCAGCCGGAAGCCGGCGTCCTCCCCGTGCCGCGGCCGCAGGGTGACCGGCACGCGCCGGCCGCCCGCCATCGCGATGCAGGCGGCGTAGGAGTCGTAGTACGGCTCCAGGGCGATCACCTCGTCGCCGGGTTCGACCAGCGCCAGCAGGGTCGCGGCGATCGCCTCGGTCGCGCCCGCGGTGACCAGTACTTCGGTGTCGGGGTCGTAGGTGAGCCCGTACCGCCGCTGCTGGTGCGCGGCGACGGCCGTGCGTAGTTCGGGGACGCCGGGGCCCGGCGGGTACTGGTTGCCGTGGCCGTCGCGCAGCGCCCGCACGGCGGCCTCGCGGATCTCCTGAGGGCCGTCGGTGTCCGGGAAACCCTGTCCGAGGTTGATGGCCCCGGTGCTCAGGGCGAGGGCCGACATCTCGGCGAAGATCGTCGTCCCGAACTCGGCGAGCCGGCGGTTGAGGAGGGGGCGCGCGCTGGAGGTCATGGCCTCCATCCTGCGCCGAAGCTCTGGAGTTCCTCAACTCCGCTTTGACGGATGGGACATGGGGCATCCCCCGTTCACGCGAGAACAGCGAGAACCGGCAAGTGCGGGCACGTACGGGTTCGTGCGGGCAGGTACAGGGGAGGGGCCCACGGGGCCGCTTCGGGGGAATCGAAAGGGGGACGACGTCGTGATCATCGGAATTGGCCTGGCGATCGTCGGCATCGTGGTGGTGGTGCTCCTGGCGGCCGCGGGCCGCAGGTCCAAGAAGGCCGCGCCGCGGTCGGTGGGCAGCAGGGCACCAGGGCGGCAGTCGGTGGGCCGCAGGGCGCCGGCGCGGCGGCCGACGGGGGGCGGGAGCAGCGCCGGCGGCGGCACCAGCGGTGGCGACAGCGGCGGTAGCTGGTGGGCCGGGTCCGACGGCGATTCGTCGTCGGGCGGGCATCACTCGGGCGGGCACGACTCGGGAGGACATCACTCGGGCGGGCACCACTCGTGCGGCGGAGGCCACTCGTGTGGCGGGTCGTCGTCGTGCGGTGGTGGCGGGGGCGGATGCGGCGGCGGCAGCTGACAAGAGGAAGCCGTGCCGCGAGCCGTGCCCGCCGGGAACCCTTTCCGGCGGGCACTCGCCATGTCGGTCATCTGCGGGAAGAGTCACTCGTCCGGTGGAGCGCGAGAGCGCGCGCCGTCGCCGCGATGCGCTGGGCGTGCACCCGTAGCGTCGCCGCGGAGAGGCGTACGACGCCCATGACAATGGGCCTGGCGTACGCCGGAGTTGAACAGGTGCGCTGAAGGGCCCTCGGTGGGATGGAAAAGCCTACGAACTTGGGTAAAAACGCTGTGCGGCACCGCGGTTCGTGGTTCCCTCTCACTCACCGACGCGGCCCCCGGACGCCTGCGGCCCTGGTGCCGCAGCGTTGCTCCGACCCGGGCCCACCCGGACGTTCTGCCCGGTCGCCGAGCCCCGGTGCCGGACCGGGGCGCGCTGAAACCCCTCCTCACTGTGTGTGCTAGCGGAGCCGATCCATGCTCACGACCCTGAACACCTCCTACACCGACACGCGTGCGACCGACCTCGCCTGGACCCTGGGGCAGGAGCCGCAGCCCGCGCTCGCCACCCTTGACCTTGAACTTGAGGGTGCGCAGCTCCAGTTGAGGCTCCTCGGTGCATCCCATCAAGTACTCCTGAAGGAGGCGCGGGGCACCTGCTCGGAGACGGTGGCGTGCATGCCGGGCTCCAGCACCCCGCTGCCGCTGGGCGTCGCCGAGCGGATCGGTGACTGGGAGTACGAGTTCGCGGCCCGGGTCGAGGTCCTGTCCCCCGGCTCCTTCGCGGGCCGCGCCCAGGAGTTGCTGGCCCTGGTCTCCGATCACCCCAACGGGCTGGCCGGTGTCTTCCCCGGCAGTCCACACGCGTTCACGGCGATGCTGGCCCAGCGCCGCGAGGGCCAGGTCCACTGGCGCACCTGGCACGCGTACCCGCAGGACAGCCAGTTGGTGACGACACGGACGCGGGTGGACGTGAAGGCGCCGACGGAAGGGTCCGGCCGCGCCGAGGCGCGACCGAACCCGTCGCGCGGGTGAGCGCAGACCCGGCCGCTTCGGTCTCCCGCACACCCGCCGGGGGCGGCACCCCGGGGTGCGGTCGCATCGCCCCCGGACGCGGCACAACCCGACATTCCACACGTGTGGGTGACAAAGCCGCGCGCGAGCCCGACGTAGCGTTCCCACCGTGATCGAACCGCACGCGCCCGCACCACCCGGCGCCCCGGCCCCCTGGGAAGAGCACGCCCAGAGTCAGGCGTGGCTGCCCGTACGCCCCGGCACCGGGCGGTTCCTCGTCCTCGTCGGCGTGTTCGTCTGCGCGGCCTGCGGACTCGTGTACGAACTCGAACTCGTCGCGCTGGCCTCGTACCTGATCGGTGACTCGGTCACCCAGGCCTCCATCGTGCTCTCGGTGATGGTCTTCGCGATGGGGATCGGCTCGCTCGCCGCGAAGCGGCTCCGCTTCCGCGCCGCGGCCGGCTTCGGCGCGGTCGAGGCGGTGCTCGCGCTCGTCGGCGGCTGCAGCGCGATGGCCCTGTACGCGGTCTTCGCCTGGGGCGGCGCCTGGCCGGACGGCCCGCGCTTTGTGCTGGTCGCCTTCTCGCTGGCCATCGGGCTGCTCATCGGCGCCGAGGTGCCGCTGCTGATGGAGCTGATCCAGCGCATCCGCCGCCAGGACGCGGGCGGCGCGGTCGCGGACCTTTTCGCGGCGGACTACGTGGGCGCGCTGGTCGGCGGCCTCGCCTTCCCCTTCCTCCTGCTCCCCGGGCTCGGCCAGTTGACGGGCGCCCTGCTCACCGGCGCGGTCAACGCGGTCGCGGGCGGTGCCCTCGTCCTCGGCCTGTTCCGGCGGGACCTGTCCCGCCGCGGCCGGCGGCTGCTGCTGCTCGCCAACCTCGTCGTGCTGGCCGCGCTCGCCACGGCGGCCGTCCTGGTCGACGACTTCGAGCGGGCGGCCCGCCAGGCCGTGTACGGCGGGCACACCCGGGTCGCGCTGCAGACCGGAGTCCAGGAGGTGGTGCTCACCGGCGGCGTCCGCGGTCGGCCCCTCGACCTCTTCCTCGACGGCCGACTGCGGGTGAGCAGCCGCGACGAGCGCCGCTACCACGAGGCGCTGGTGCTCCCGGCGCTGAGCGGCGGCCCGCACGCGCGTGTGCTCGTCCTCGGTGGCGGCGACGGTCTCGCGGCGCGCGAGGCGCTCAGGCGTCCGGGGGTGCGGCGGGTCGACGTGGTCGAGCCGGACCCGGCGGTGGTCCATCTGGCCCGGAGCGACCGGGCCCTGTCCGCACTCAACGGCCACGCGTTCACGGATCCGCGCGTCCATGTGCGTACGGCGGACGCGTTCGCCTGGCTCAGGCAGACGCGGCACACCTACGACGTGGTGATCGCGGACCTCCCGGAGCCCGGTGCCACATCCAGCACCAAGCTGTACGCGCAGGAGTTCTACGGCCTGGCCCGACGGGTCCTCACGTCCGGCGGCCGGCTGGTGGTGCACGCGGGCCCGGTGACCTCGCAACCGCGCGTCTACTGGACGGTCGAGACGACGCTCCGGGCGGCGGGCCTGCGGACGGTCCCGTACCGCGTCGACGGGCGCGCCCCGGACCCCGACCGCGCGGACTCGGTGCCCGGGGCCCCACGCGACTGGGGTTTCGTCCTGGCCGCCCGGTCCCGCCCGGAGCTGACGCTGGATCCGAACGGGCCACGGCCACGCACGCTGACCCCGGCCTCCTTGCGGGAGGATGCCCGGGCGGTGGAGCGGACCCGGATGCGGGGACTGCCGGTGTCGACGTTGGTGCATCCGCGGTACGGCGACTGAAGCCCGGTTCCGGTGGCCGGACGAGCGGGCGGCGACGCGAATCCCGTCATCTGCGGGTGCAGGCCGGGCCGTCCTGGGTAGGCTCGGCTGACATGGAGCATGAGGTGTTCGTTCCGGTTCCTGTCGAACGGCTCAGCGAGGCGCTGGCCGATCCGGCCCGGGTGGCCCGCGCGATCCCCGGGTTCCAGCAGGACGCGGGCACGGAGCCCGTCGCCGGCCGTCTGAAGGTACGCATCGGGGGCCACACGATCACTTATCGGGGCACCCTGGTGGTCACGGAGGGGAACGACGGTTCGTACGCCGTGGAGGGCGAGGCGACGGAGGCGCGGGGCACGGGCACGGTGAAGCTGTCCCTGTCCATGCGTCTGCTCCCGGCCCCGCGCGGAACGACGGTTGTCTTCACGGGAGCGGCCACGGGCGACGGCCGGATCGCCGAACTGCCCGGCGACACGGTGGCCTCGGCCGGGGCGCGGCTGCTCGGGCGGTTCGCGCAGCACCTCTCGGAGGGACGGACGGCAACCGAGAGGGCCGCCGAGAAGCGGGAAGAGCCCTCGCCGGAGGCGTCAGGCGAGGCACGGCACGAACCCACCGCGGCGCCGGTGGAACCTCCGGCCCCCTCGATCTTCGACACCGAGGTCCCCCCGTCCTCCCTCGACCCCTTCGCCGGCGAGGACGAGTCCGCCGCAGGCCTCGCGCCCGACGGCTTCGGTGACGAGGCCGAACCTCCCGCCGAGGCGGCGCACGCCCGGCGCACGATGATCGGCCGCAGCGCCGAGGAGGTCGACCACGCGCCCCCGCGCGGCCGCTACGCCCCCGTTCCCGCCGCGGAGGCCGTCACGGCCACCGCGACCCTCCGCTGGGCGGCTCCGGCGGCGGCCCTGATCGTGGCGTCGGCGATCGTGGCGGGACGGCTGCTGCGGCGTCGCCGCTGACCGGTGTCCGGTGGGCAACGGCACCGAACGGCGTACCGGCGTCGTCTATGCCCCCTTGAGCAGCCGAGTAGGGTCGGCCTCGTGAGTAACGACGAGATCACGTTGGCCGCGGGAGACGCGGAAGTCGTGTTGGCGCCGGGCAACGGCGGGCGCGTGAGGAGTCTGCGCGTCGGCGGCGCGGAGCTGCTGCGACAGGGTGAGCGGTTCGGATGCTTTCCGATGGTCCCCTGGTGCGGTCGTATCCGGGACGGCAAGTTCCGCGACGGCGGCACGGTCCATCAGATGCCCCTCAACTCCCCGCCGCACGCCATCCACGGCACCGTCCGGGACGGCGCCTGGAAGGTGGCCCGCGCCGACCGGACCGAGGCCGTCCTCACCTATGACCTGGTCGCTCCCTGGCCCCACTCCGGCCGCGTCACCCAGCTCGTCGCCCTCTCCGAGGACGCCCTCACGCTCACCATGTCCGTGGAGACCTACGCATCCTCGTTCCCGGCCCAGATCGGCTGGCACCCCTGGTTCAACCGCACCCTCGACGGCGAGGCCGTACGCGTCGACTTCAACCCGGCCTGGCAGGAGGAGCGCGGGGAGGACCACCTGCCCACCGGCAACCGCGTCGAGCCGAAACCCGGACCCTGGGACGACTGCTTCGGCATGCCCGACGGTGTCGACGTCACCCTGACCTGGCCGGGGCGGCTGGAGCTGGAAGTCACCAGCCGCGAGGAGTGGGTGGTGGTGTACGACGAGCAGCCGGAAGCAGTGTGCGTGGAGCCGCAGACCGGTCCGCCGAACGGCCTCAACACCCTTCCGCGCCTGGTCACGCCCATCGAGCCGCTCGAGGCCACGACCACCTGGTCCTGGCGCCGCCTGTGAGGCGGGGGCCGAAGGCGCCCGTAAGCTGGCCCGTATGAGTGACGTACGCGGTGAGCTGTTGCAGCAGATCAAGGACAAGGCCGTGGTGCACGGCAAGGTGACCCTGTCGTCGGGCAAGGAAGCCGACTACTACATCGACCTTCGGCGCATCACCCTCGACGGCGTGGCCGCTCCTCTGGTCGGTCAGGTCATGCTCGACCTGACCGCCGACCTCGACTACGAGGCGGTGGGCGGCCTGACCCTGGGTGCCGACCCGGTGGCCACCTCGATGCTGCACGCCTCCGCGGCCCGCGGGAAGACGCTCGACGCCTTCGTCGTCCGCAAGGCCGGCAAGGCTCACGGTCTGCAGCGCCGTATCGAGGGTGCCGAGGTCAAGGGCCGCCGGGTGCTGGCCGTCGAGGACACCTCCACCACCGGCGGCTCGGTGCTGACCGCGGTCGAGGCGCTGCGGGAGGCCGGCGCCGAGGTCGTCGCGGTCGCCACGATCGTCGACCGTGCCACGGGGGCGGCCGAGGCCATCGCCGAGCAGGCCGGGGTGCCGTACGTGTACGCCTACTCGAAGGACGATCTGGGCCTGGACTGAGCGCTGCTCCGAGGGGGTGACGCGGGTTATCCACAGGCTGGACACGGCTGGCGGAGCATCCGGCCAAGTCTGGAAAGATGGGGATGACGATGACGTCGCCCCCTAGGTCAGGGCCGTAGCAGAGCAGTACGCAACCCGCACATACAAGGAGCGGACAGATGCCCATCGCAACCCCCGAGGTCTACAACGAGATGCTCGACCGGGCGAAGGCAGGCAAGTTCGCCTACCCGGCCATCAACGTGACCTCGTCCCAGACCCTGCACGCTGCCCTGCGCGGCTTCGCGGAGGCGGAGAGCGACGGCATCGTCCAGATCTCCACGGGCGGTGCCGAGTTCCTGGGCGGCCAGTACAGCAAGGACATGGTCACCGGCGCGGTGGCCCTGGCCGAGTTCGCGCACATCGTCGCCGAGAAGTACCCGGTCAACATCGCCCTGCACACGGACCACTGCCCGAAGGACAAGCTCGACGGGTACGTTCGTCCGCTGCTCGCGATCTCCGAGGAGCGCGTGGCCCGCGGTGCGAACCCGCTGTTCCAGTCCCACATGTGGGACGGCTCGGCGGAGACCCTCGCCGACAACCTGAAGATCGCCCAGGAACTGCTGGAGCGCGCCCGCGCCGCGAAGATCATCCTGGAGGTCGAGATCACCCCGACCGGCGGTGAGGAGGACGGCGTCTCCCACGAGATCAACGACTCCCTCTACACCACGGTCGAGGACGCGGTCCGCACCGCCGAGGCGCTGGGCCTGGGCGACAAGGGCCGCTACCTGCTGGCCGCGTCGTTCGGCAATGTGCACGGCGTGTACAAGCCGGGCAACGTGGTTCTGCGCCCCGACCTGCTGAAGGAGCTGAACGAGGGCGTCGCCGCCCAGTACGGCAAGCCGGCCGGCAGCCAGCCGTTCGACTTCGTCTTCCACGGCGGCTCCGGCTCCACCGAGCAGGAGATCCTGACGGCGCTGGAGAACGGCGTGGTCAAGATGAACCTCGACACCGACACCCAGTACGCCTTCACGCGCCCGGTCGCCGACCACATGTTCAAGAACTACGACGGCGTCCTGAAGGTCGACGGCGAGGTCGGCTCCAAGAAGACGTACGACCCGCGCACCTGGGGCAAGCCGGCCGAGGCGTCGATGGCGAAGCGCGTCATCGAGGCCTGCGGCAGCCTCCGGTCGGCCGGCACGAGGATGAAGTAACCGGCCGGTCCCCTCGGACAAGCGGCCGCCCGACGAGCCCGGCGCCACCGTCGCGCCGGGCCAGGGCCTCTCGTCCGACTCACGCCGGGCGGATCCGGCCTGATCCGAACACGGGATCCCGGTCGCACACCTGGCCCGGAAACGACCGACGCGCGATGATCGCACCATGGCTGTCGTCGCACGGCGGACACCCGCCGTCAGGTTCGGCTCTCCCCAGGGGAAGTGGATCCTCCTGACGACCGTGCTCGGCTCCAGCATGGTGCTGCTGGACTCCACCGTCGTCAACGTCGCCCTGCCCCACATCGGCCGTGACCTCGACGCGAGCCTCGCCGCGCTGCAGTGGACCGTCAACGCGTACCTGGTCACGCTGGCCGGGCTGCTCCTCCTCGGCGGCGCCCTCGGCGACCACTTCGGCCGCCGCAAGATCTTCGTCCTCGGCGTCGTCTGGTTCGCGGCCGCCTCACTCCTGTGCGGCTTCGCCCCCAGTACCGGCATCCTCATCGCCGCCCGCGCCCTGCAGGGCATCGGCGGCGCCCTGCTCACCCCCGGTTCGCTCGCGCTCATCCAGGCGTCCTTCCACCCCGACGACCGGGCACGGGCCGTCGGCCTCTGGTCCGGTTTCGGTGGCATCGGCGCGGCCGTCGGCCCGTTCCTCGGTGGCTGGCTGGTGGACGGCCCCGGCTGGCGCTGGGTGTTCCTGCTCAACATCCCGCTGGCGCTGCTGTGCGCCCCCATCGCGCTGCGGCACGTCCCCGAGTCCATGGGCGGCCGCACGCACGGCCGGTTCGACGTTCTCGGCGCCGCCCTGGGAGCCCTGTCCCTCGCCCTGGTGACGTACGCGCTCATCGAGGCCCGCGGCGGCTCCGCGGCCGTGGCCGTCACGGCGATCACCGGGGTGGCCGCGGGCATCGCCTTCGTCTACGTCGAGAAGCACCGCAGCGACCCGATGATGCCGCCGGACGTGTTCACGTCCCGCCAGTTCACCGCGGTCAACCTGGTGACCCTCTGCGTCTACGCGGCGTTCGGCGGCTTCTTCTTCCTCACCGCGCTCCAGCTCCAGGTGGTGGCGGGCTACTCGGCGCTCCAGGCCGGTACGGCACTGCTGCCCACGACCGTCCTGATGCTTCTCTTCTCGGCCCGCTCGGGCGCCCTCGCCGAGCGCATCGGTCCACGCGTCCCGCTCACCGTCGGCCCGCTGCTGTGCGCGGCGGGACTGCTGCTGATGCTGCGCGTGGGCAAGGGTGCCGCGTACGCCGTCGACGTCCTGCCCGCCCTGCTGGTCATGGGCGCGGGCATGGTCACCCTGGTCGCGCCGCTGACCGCCACCGTGCTCGCCTCGGTGGACACCGGGCAGGCCGGCCTGGCCAGTGGCATCAACAACGCGGCGGCCCGCGCGGCCGGCCTGGTCGCGGTGGCCGCGCTGCCGCTGCTCGCCGGAATGGGTCCGGAGGCGTACCGCTCGGCAGACGCCTTCGACGCCGCGTTCCGGCGCGCGATGCCGATCTGCGCGGCTGTCCTGGTGGCCGGGGCGGCGCTCGCCTTCGCGACCATACGCCGTCCGGCACCGGAGGGCCGACGCCCCGAATGCCGCACCCACGGCTGCGTGACGACTCCGCCGCTGGAGCCGCGCCGGGGGCCGGACGTGCCCGGCGCGGGCCCGGCCGCATGACACGCCACCGTCGGCCACGGCCCGCGGACGGTACTTCACACTGGACTCATGACCCTTCATTGACGAGCGGCGGCACATTCCTTTGAACCGGTGTGCCTGTTAGGGCCTGTATTGAGTTGCCCGCCTGCGTCGCGGCGCCTGGCACGGCCCCTCTGCCTGAACGGCGTGGGAGGTGCCCCCAGCACCAGACGCCGCGACGCCCGCCCTCCGGGCGAACGACGGGCAACTCAATACAGGCCCTAGCGCTTCAGCTCGTCGTACGCCTCGGCGCTGCTGTCCTGAAGGAACTGCCAGCAACGCTCCGTCTCGTCTTTCTCGTTGATCTCGCCGGCGGCGCGGGCGAGAGCGGCGAGGCAGCGCAGGAACCCGCGATTGGCCCGGTGGTCCCAAGGGATGGGCCCATGTCCCTTCCACCCGGCCCGGCGCAGCGCGTCCAGACCGCGGTGATAGCCGGTGCGCGCGTATGCGTACGACTCGACCACTCGCCCCGCCTCGAAGGCGTCGTCGGCGAGCATGGCCCAGGCAAGCGAGAACGTGGGGTGCTTCGCCGCGACCTCGGCCGGCGACAGGGACTCCTCGCCCAGCAGGCGGTACGCGTCTTCGTTCTCCGGGAGGTACGTCGGCTCCGGGCCGCCGAGCAGGTTCTTGTGAGTCGTCATGCCGTCAGTCTGCCACTCGGCGGATACGTCGCGGCGTACGAAGCGCAAGCACCTGGAACTCGCGGCGCAGGGCAAGCTCCCGGGTGGCCGGGCGCCCTACGGCTGGATCCGCGAGGATCGCAGGACGCTGGTACCGGAAGAGGCGGAGACCCTCCGCAAGGCCGTGAGGGACTTCCTGGGCGGCGTCCGCTGGGCGTCCAACGCGCAAGAGTGGCGTGACAAGGGCACCGCACGGGACTACGCCACAAAGTATCTGCTCTCCGGCATCGCTCGGTGTGGACGATGCGGTGCGAAGATGCGGGCCTTCCTGTCGTACCGGAAGTCGAAGACGTCATCCCAGTTCCGGTACGCGTGCCCGGGCAAGAACGACGGGGGATGCGGGGGAGTGGCCAGGGCCGGCGAACCGGTCGACCGCCTTATCAGGAACGCCGTGTTCCTCAACTAGGACAAGGCGCCGACGCATGTGCGCGAGCGCGCGCCGGAATGGACCAAGGAGGACCAACTTGCCTCTATGGAACGGGACATGGCCGAGTTCAAGCAGGCATGGCAGGAGAAGCGCATGTCGGCGGCTCGCTACATCGCGCTCACCGAGGACTTGGAGAAGCAGATAGCGGAACTGCATCGGGAGCGGAGCCTGCACCGCGCCGAGGTAGCGACCTTCGAAGTCGGCCCCATCGACATACGGGAGCGGTGGGAGAAGCTGACGATCGAGCAGCAGCGCGCTGCTGTCCTCAAGGTCTTCCGTGCCGTCATCGTCAAGCCCGCTTCGAACGGGCCGATCTTCGACCCGGCGGACATCGAGCCAGTGCTCAGGTGATGTGGAGAAGCCGGGCCCCGTTGCGGATGGGGCCCGGCTTCGTTCGTTCACGCCCGGTCTATGCCGAAGATCCGGAGCAGGTCATCGACCCACTCCTCGTCCCGTTCGGGGAGCCGAGCCTCCAGCCGGCGCCCAGTGCACGACCCCGCGTAGCCCAGGCCCGGAGCGCCGCCGCACGGCACTCCGACGCAACGGTCCAGACGGCATCGGTCGCCCCTGCCCCGCAGTCGGCACAAGCACGGCGGCGCTGATCAGCGCCAGGCGGAGAGCCTCGGCGTGAGCAGCTCCAGGGCCTCCTCCCAGCAGGAACGGTCCGCCCACCTCCCGCCTTTGGTTGGTGCGGTTCGTACGAGCCGCCGTCAGTCTCGGGTGGCCCCTTCCGGCCGGAGCAGCTTCACGGGTACGCCCTTCTGCCGTGCGTGGATGACTACATCAGCGGTGCCGCCGTAGCCACGGGCGGGTTGGCCGTCCCAGACGGCGAGGAGTTCGTGGACCTGGTCGACGAGGAGTTTGCTGCCCGCCATGTGGGCATGGGAGCCGGACGCGTCGAAGCCCCTGATCGTCGGAGCCGACCGGGCCCGCCCGTCCCAGGAAAGCCCACGGCCGGAGCCCCGCCTCGTGCCGCCCTGTGTGCACGCGTGCTCACCGAACGCATGTCTGGCATATGCGCAGTCTGTGCTCGCCGTGATCGCCGCACGGTATTCCAGGCCAATCCTGGTTCAGGAGGATGGTGAACAGGCCGCCGGGCAGCACTTTCCTCGCGGAGAACGCCCGATGGCCCGAATCCGCAACGAGGGGAGGTGAACTGACAATGAACCTGATTCGCGCCTGGAAGGACCCGGAGTACCGGGCCACTCTCGCCGACGCCCCGGCCAACCCGGCCGGTCTGGTCGAGCTGGCCGACGATCAGCTCGACGGCGTCGCCGGCGGTACCACGTGGGCCTGCGCCACCATCACCCTGACCGTCACGGTTTGCTCGCCCACCGGCACGCTTTGCGGCAGTTGCAACATGGGTACGCGCGGCTGCTGCTGAGTCGACGCCATCACATCAAGGAGTGACGTTCGTGGACGTAGTGCGCTCTTGGAAGGACGCCGAGTACCGGTTGTCCCTCGGGAGTGAGGCCCCCGCCCATCCGTCGGGCGACGGCCTCACCGCAATAACCGATGAAGAGCTGATCGAGGTCAACGGTGCGGGAACCGGTGTCCTCGGCACTCTCGGGTGCTGCTGGTGCTTGCCTTGGTACTCAGGTTGGACCGTCTGCGGTCTCGTCTGCGACCCCGGTACGCCTTGTAAGTAAGCCAGCAGCTTACCGAAGAAATGACGCGACCGGCAGGGGGTCAGTTCGGGCCTCTGCCGGTCGCGTTCCTGTCTCAGGAGGAGAGACGAGAATGCCGCTCGAAGCAACCGATCACGACACCGGCAGGCAAGGCCGGACAGGCCTCCCGTGGCACCGGGCGGCCACGCTGGGCGAGAGGGCGGGCGGACGTCCGTCGCGGACCGACGCCGTCCGTGGCGAGAAGCGCCTGGCCATGTGGAGGGAACTCGCGCCTCTCAAGGGCGATCGAGCCACCTTGGACACGCGGCTGGCTCCGCTGGGCGTCACCGCGAGCGAACTGTCCGCGCTGCTCGGTGAAACCGATGAGTCCCTCGCCTCTCGGCTGTCGGATGAACCGGAGTGGCACAAGACCTTCCTCCGCTGGTGGGCGACAGGCATGGCCGCCACCGACGCCAACCGGCGTCTCGACTCCGACATGGGTCTCCTCGAAGTGATCCGGCCCCTCGTCGAAGGCGCGGTTCACGAACTCGACGCCCTCGTCGAGGAACGGGTCGTGGCTTCGGCCGACCCCGTCATGGCCGATCTCGGTCACATACTCGACGTGGTGCGCGCGACAGCCCCGGCAGCGGACCTGCTGGGACATGTGCAGCGGACCCTGGTCCTGGAGCTGAACATCGCCCGCGTCGAGGACCGGCTGGCGGGCGAGACCCCCGAGGAGCGCTTCGCCTCCTACGTGAATCTGCTGCGCGACGAAGGCAACGCTCTCGCCATCTGGGACGAATACCCTGTCCTTGCGCGGCTCCTCGTCAACCAGCTCCGGTTCTGGATCGACACCCGTGTCGAACTGATCGAAGCGCTCGTCGCCGATCTGCCCCTCCTGCGCCAGGGCATGCTCGCCGACGTAGGCCCCGAGCGCCTCGAACGAATCGAGTTCGGCGCCGGTGACAAGCACCGCCGCGGCCGGTCGGTCGCGATCGTCACCTTCGACACGAGCGCGCTGGTGTTCAAACCCCGTTCACTGGCCATGGACGTCGCGTTCGACCGCCTTCTCGACTGGGTCAACCGGCAGAACGCTCCGCACGATCTCGCCCGCATAGGCATTCTCGACCGCGGTGAGCACGGCTGGGTGGAGCTCGTCGACACGTCGGCGACCACCGACGCCGAAGGCGGCGACCGCTACGCGTGGCGGCTGGGCGGTCTGACGGCGCTGCTGTACCTGCTGCATGCCACCGACTTCCACTTCGAAAACGTCCTCGCCGCCGGCGAGCACCCGGTCCTCATCGACCTGGAAGCACTGCTGCACAGCGACAAGACGGCTGCCGTCGTGAAGATCGACGGCGAGACGGACATCGCGGCGGTCACGCTCGCCAACTCCGTCCAGTCGGTCGGCATCCTCCCCAACCGTCTGCTCGTACGCGGTGAGGACGGGACCTTCGGGCTCGACGTCAGCGGGCTGGCCGGGCACGGCGGCCAGCTCACTCCGATGCCGGTGCCCACCTGGGAGGACAGCGGTACCGACCGGATGCGGCTGGTCAAGCGCCGCATGGAGATGGACGCCGAGCGCAATCACCCGATGACCGCCGACGGTGAACCGATCGACCTGGTCGGACGTGTCGACGAGTTCGTGGACGGGTTCACCCACGTCTACCGGCTCCTCGAAGCCGGACGCGACGAACTCCTCGGCCCGACCGGACCGATCGCGGCCTTCGGCTCCGTGAAGACCCGGCTCATCGCCCGCCCCACCCACATCTATGGCCGCCTGCTGCTGGAGAGCACCCACCCGGACTTCCTGCGCGACGGACTCGAGCACGCGCGGTCGCTGGCCCGACTGGCCGGTGGCCACACCGAGATGCCGGAATCCCGCAATGCGATGGTCCTGGACGAGATCGCCGAACTGTCGCTCGGGGACATTCCCATGTTCACCGTCGACGCCGACACGGGCGCCCTGCGCGGCGGCCTCGACGGCGCACGGATCGGCACGCGTACCCCGGCACCACTGACCGCCGTGCACGAGCGTCTCATGATGCTCGGCGACGACGATCTCGCCTTCCAGGAACGCGTCATCCGCTCCAGCGTCGCCGCCACCGTCATGGGCGACGACGAAGCGCGCTGGCCCAACTGGCAGCGTTCCCGGAAGACGAGCGCGGCGGACTCCGGGGACTTCGCCGAGGAGGCCCTGCGCATCGCGCGCCGGCTCTCGCACCTGTGCGTCCGCGACGAGCACGGACTGGGCTGGATCGGCCTCGACCTGGTGGACGAGAAGTATTGGCAGTACGCCCCCGCACCCATCGGCCTGTACACCGGCACGGCCGGCATCGCACACGCGCTGGACGCGGTCGCGGCCGTGACCGGCGACGCGGAGATCGGTGATCTGGCGCGGGCCGCTTTCGACCAGGTCGCCAAGCGCTCCCTCCTCGTTGCCGAGACACTGGCCGGACTGGAGAAGAAACCCGGTCCCGCCGAGCTCGGTATCGGCGCCTTCGGCCCCTTCGGCGGAGCGGTGTACGCCCTCGCGCACGCAGCCGTCCGTCACGGTCGCCAGGACTACGGCGAAGCTGCCGCCGCACTGCTGCCCGCCATCGCCGAACTCGTCGACGACGAACCTCTGCTGGACGTGGTGTCCGGATCGGCAGGGGCGATCCTGTCCCTTCTGTCGCTGGAATCCGCCGCGCCCGGATGCGGTGCCGTCGAGCTCGCGGTGCACTGCGCCGACCGGCTCCTCACCACCCGGCGGGAGACCGGTGACGGCTGGGGCTGGATCACCCCGATCAACCCCGAGGCGCCACTGGCCGGGTTCTCCCACGGCGCGTCCGGCGTCGCGTACGCGCTCGCACGGCTCCATCAGGTGGCCCCCCGCCCGGAGTACGCGCAGGCCGTACACCACGCGCTGCGTTACGAGTCGACCGTCTACGATCCCGGTCTGCGGACCTGGCGCGACCTGCGTCCGGCCAACCTCGGCGGCCGGACGGTCATGAACGCCTGGTGCCACGGTGCCCCGGGCATCGCGATGGCGCGTACTGAATTCCAGCGGATGGGGATCGTGCCGGAGCTGGCCGACATGATCGAACACGACAGGCACAGGGCCGTACTCGCGTCCATCTCCACCGGACTCGACCTCAACCCGGTGTCCGGGCTGGGCAACCACAGCCTGTGCCACGGCGACGTCGGCAACCTCCTCATCATCGAGGCGAGCTGCAACCCGGACACGGAGCCGGAGGTCGCCGCACTGGTGCCCCCGGTATGGAACACGCTGCTGCACGAGGGCCGTGAGAACGGATGGCTCTGCGGTGTCCCGAACGGTGTGGAGACCCCCGGACTGATGACCGGACTCGCCGGTATCGCCTGGGGCCTGGCACGCAAGGCCGCCCCCGCGCAGGTGCCGGACCTGCTGACGCTGACCGGTCCGACGGGGGAGGAACGGGCACGTTGAACGCCAAGACCACGGCACCCGCCGAATCGGACGGTGCCCTCGCGGAGGGCGTCTACCGCCCGAGCATGGTCGCCGCCTACCGGGCCAACCCGCGCGGTCCGGTCCGAACCGGCTTCGACGTCGAACGAATGACGCCGCGCTGGCGGTGGGCGCTGATCGGTGCACTGATCATCGCCGCCACCGTGCTGGCGGGACTGCTCGTGAGGGTTCCGGTCGGTCCGACCGGGGCCCTTGCCGGGACCGGCAAGGACAACGCCGTCCTCGCATTCCCGAAGTTCACGCCTCCGGCGAAGGGCACCGATGTCGTCCTGCGCCTGGGCGAGAACCGGACGGTGACCGCGCGCGTCAAGGACTTCCAGCCCGGCCAGGGAGGCACCCAGATCACCATGCTGCTCGTCGAACTGCCCACCGGAGAAAGCCTCGACGATGCGAAGGACGGTACGCAGGTGGTCATCGATCAGGGCACCAGACCGCTGCTGCTCGACATCCTGGACGGAGGCGGGGAAAAGTGAGGTTCGGACGCCGCCGGGTTCCCGTGCGCCTGCAGTCCACTTCGGTCGAATGCGGTGTCGCTGCTCTGGCGATGGTGCTCGCCCACCACGGCAGACACACCACGGTCGCCGAACTGCGCGACCGCATGGTCCTGGCCCGCGACGGGGCCAGCGCCGCATCCATTGCCCGGCACGCGCGCGAACTCGGCATGAAGGTCAAGGCCTTCCGCGCCGAACCGCACGCTCTCACCGGACTGTCGATGCCACTGATCGCGCACTGGGGGATGAACCACTTCGTGGTGATCGAGCGCATCACCCGCAGCGGCGCCGACATCGTCGACCCCGCATCCGGACGGCGCCGCATCACCCATGCGGAGTTCGACGCGTCGTTCACCGGTGTGGCTCTGGAACTGGAGCCGACCGACGCGCTCGAGCGACGCACCGGGGGCGAGGCGGGACTGTGGTCCTTCGTCAGTCCGTTCCTTCCTCGTTCGATCAGCGTCTTGTCGGCCATTGTCGGGGCCTCGGTCCTCCTGACCGTGTTCGGGCTTCTCCCGGCCTTCCTGACCGCCTACGTCGTCGATCGCGTGCTGCCCGGCCGCCAGGAGAACGTCCTTCTGAGCCTGGTGGCCGGCCTCGCCGCCTACACCGTGAGCCACGCGATGATGACGCTGGCGCGGGCCGAGCTGCTGCTGTGGCTCCAGACCCGCATGGACTGGTCGATGATGGGCTCGTTCCTCAGACACCTGATGTCGCTGCCGTACCAGTTCTTCCAACTACGCACCGGTGGCGACCTCCTCGTCCGCGTTTCGAGCATGGCCTATGTACGTGACGCGGTATCCAGCCAACTGCTCGCCGTCTTCCTCGACGTGGCTATGCTGGGCATCTACCTCGTGGTGATCGGATTCAAGTCGCTGCTGTTCGTCGCCGCGATCCTGGCCATCGCCACCATCCAGCTCGCTGTCATGTTCTTCTCGGCGCCGGCCGCACAGCGGCTGACCGAGCGCGAACTCCAATCACTCGGCGAGGCACAGAGCACCCTCCTGGAAGCGGTGACCAGTGCCGAGACGGTGAAGTCCTCCGGAGCCGAACACGTCGTCGTTCAGCGCTGGTCGGAGAAGTTCACCGAGCAGCTGGCCTCATCGATACGCAGAAGCAGGCTCGACAACGCGATCGACAGCGTCCTGGGCATGCTGGGAACAGCGTCACCCCTGCTGATGCTCGTCCTCGGTGCCTCGCTCGTGTTCAGCGACAACCTCTCCCTCGGCGAGATGCTCGCCCTGATCGCCCTCTCCGGCGCAGCGCTGTCCCCGGTGGCGCAACTGGGCCGCAGCATCAAGACGTTCCAGACCATCCGGGTCCACCTCGACCGGCTGCGCGACGTACTCAACGAGCCGTCCGAGACCGTCGGCCAGGGGGACAAGAAGGTCGCCCTGGACGAGCCGATCAAGCTGACGGACGTCAGTTTCCGGTATTCCGGGGACGGCCCGGAGGCTCTTTCGGACATCTCGCTCACGGTCAATCCGGGCGAGAAGATCGCCATCGTCGGCAGCAGCGGCTCGGGGAAGTCCACCCTGGCGCGCCTCATCCTCGGCCTCTACGACCCCACCGACGGGGAGATCACCTACGGCGAGACGCCTCTGATCGACATCGACCTGGGGCATCTGCGGCGCCAGTGCGGTGTGGTCACCCAGGACGCCGACATCTTCAGCGGTTCGGTGCTGAGCAACATCGCACTGGTGAAACCCGAGGCGAACCTGGACGACGTCGTCGCCGCCGCCCGTCTCGCGGCCGTCCACGACGACATCACGCGCATGCCGATGGGCTACGAGACGATCCTCGGAGAGGGCGGCAGCGGACTGTCCGGCGGTCAGCGGCAGAGGATCGCCCTGGCCCGTGCCGTCGTGCACCGGCCACGCGTCCTCCTCCTCGACGAGGCCAGCAGCCATCTGGACGCCACGACCGAGGCGATCGTGCACGAGAACCTCTCGGAGCTCGACTGCACCCGCATCGTCATCGCGCACCGTCTGAGCACGGTCCGGGACGCCGATCGCATCCTCGTCCTCGACCGGGGCCGGATCGTCGAGAACGGACGGCACGAGGAACTGATCGCGCTCGGCGGGGCATACGCCGCACTGGTCGACCAGCAGCTCGTACATGACTGATCCGGCGCAAGCGGTGCGACCGCGCGGGTACGTCATGCTCAAGGGGTGATACCAATGACTCGCCTCCGGACGGAACGTACGGCGCGGCTGCGCAACCTGGCCGTGCTGGAACTTGCGAACACCGTCTGGATCGGCTGGGTGGTGTTCGTGAAGCTGGACGCCCCGATGAGCGCGGCGAACGTCGTCGGGTACGGGCTGGCGGCCGCGCACCTGGTCATCGGCGCGATGTACTGGGCCGCGAAGCTGCGCCAGCTCGGCGCGGGGCTGCCCCGGCCACCCCTGATGGGGGTGTTCCGGCGGCTGCGGCCAGTGTGCGCGACGGGCCTGGGCGCAGGTCTCGTGGTGGTCGCGGCGGCCCTTGCGCGTGGGCAGGGAGGAATCGACGTGGTGCCGGGGACGGTCCTGTACGGGCTGGCCGCGGCCGAGTACGTCAACTACTTCCAGTGGCAGCTGATGCACGACACCCGTGCCGACTGGCGCAGGCTCCTGCGCACCCGGCGACTGCACCGGTCGCACCTCTACAAGGACATACGCATGCACGGGAAGCCGTAGACGGCCCGGTAGCCGACTGCGGACGGCCGGCACGGGGCGCGGTTCGCTTCGCGCCGGCCCGGGCCGAAAGACAAGGAAAGGACCACTTCCATGGCGGGAGAGGGGCCGAACAGCGAGTCGGGAGTGATCGAGGTCAAGGGCCTGACGAAGCGATACCGGGATGTGGTGGTCGTCGACGACCTGTCCTTCACGGTCGCCCCGCGGCGCGTGACCGGCTTCCTCGGACCCAACGGCGCGGGCAAGACGACCACGCTTCGCATGCTGCTCAACCTGGCGGCCCCCAGCGCCGGCACCGCCACCATCAGCGGATGCCGGCACGAGGAACTGGCGGAACCGCTGAAGACGGTCGGTGCGATGCTCGACGATTCAGGAGCGCACAAGGGCCGCACCGGCCGTGACCATCTGCGTGTCCAGTGCGCGGCGGCCGGACTGCCCGCGCGCAGGGCCGACGAGGTGCTCGACCTCGTCGGGCTGACACCGGCCGCCCGGCGACGGTACGGAGAGTACTCGCTCGGTATGCGGCAACGGCTCAATCTTGCGCAGGCGTTGCTAGGCGACCCGGCCGTACTCGTCCTCGACGAACCGGCCAACGGGCTGGACCCCGAAGGGATCGCATGGATGCGCGAACTCCTGCGGAACTTCGCCGCCAAGGGGCGCACCGTGCTCGTCTCCAGTCACCTCATTTCCGAGGTCGAGCAGACCGCCGACGACCTGGTGATCATCAACCGGGGAAGGCTGGTGGCGCAGGGCGCGACCCGAGAGGTCGTCAGCGGACTGAGCAGGGCGCTCCGCGTACGGGTCCGCGTCTCGCGCACCGAGGACCTGGAGACGGCGCTCACCTCCGCGGGCGCGACCGTCACCGCCGGTACTCCCGGCGACGAAGAGGTGCTGCTGGTGTCCGGCCTCGATACGGCCGTGGTGTCCTCGCTCGCCGCTGTCCACGGCGGAGAACTGTACGAACTGGCCGAGGAGAGACGCGATCTGGAAGACGCGTTTCTGCACCTCACGGGCGGAGAGGGGACGAGCCGATGACCGGTCTGATCAGAAGCGAGCTGCTGAAACTACGGACCGTGCGCACCTGGTGGATCGCCGGCGCCGGCATGGCCGGGACGACGCTTCTGATGGCGTTGTGGTACTGCTGGCAGGCCACCAACTTCATGCAGCCCTTCGACGACTACCTGGCGGGCGCCATCCTGACGCCCCGTCAGGACATGTCGGCGGAGCAGGTCGCCACCATGCATCGGCTCTGGGAGACGCAGAGCGATGTCGGCCATATCGCCGCGACCCTGTACACGTCCGGACAGGCGCTGGGCCTGCTCCTGGCCGGGGTGCTCGCCGTCCTGCTGGTGACCGACGAGTACCAGCACCGCACCTTGACCGCCACGTTCCTTGCCACCCCGCGCCGTAGCCGCGTCATTGCGGCCAAGCTGGCGGTCGTGGTCATCGCCTCCGCCGGACTGTGGCTGGTGTCCACCGTCGTCGATCTCGTGGTCGGAACCGTCTTCCTGACGTCCCACGACGTCGGGCTCCAGCTCGGCAGTCCCGACGTGGTGACCGCGATACTGCTGAACCTGGCCGCGTACGTCGTCTGGGGTGTGTTCGGATTCGGCCTCGGCGTGCTCCTCCGCAACCAGGTGATCGCCACCGTCACCGCGACGGCGCTGTACTTTCTCACCTCGGTCGTGGTCGCCTTCGCCTTCCAGGCCGTGCATGAACTCGTCATCGAAGAGGACTGGGTACTGAAGGCCCAGGTGATCATTCCCGGTGTGGCCTCCCAGATCATGACCACCCCCGGTGAACTCTTCGCCGGTGCCCCCGCGCAGTGGACCGGCGCAGCGGTCCTGGTCGCGTACGGCCTGACCGCCGGCCTTGTGGGAACTGTCCTCCTGCGCAGACGGGATGTGGTGTGAGGGCGTCGACTTGGCGCTCCCGCCATGCCGGACGCTCAGCCTCCCCGGATGAACGGGGAGGCTGAGCGTCCGTTCAGGACGGGCGCGAGCCGTTCTCCACTCCGGGGAACTGTACGGATTCCGCGACGAGCCGCCAGGCCTTGCGGCTGTCCCAGGTCAGCGCCGCGGCCCTCATCGCCTCGATGCCCGGGGGCAGATCGAGGCCCAGGTCGTCGGCGAACAGGGTCTGACAGCGCTTGATCACATCCAATGCGCTCGATGCGTCGCCCTTGATACAGTGCACTGCGGCAAGCAGTTCCCAGAAGCGCTGACGGTAGGGCGCTTCGGCGATCACGCTCTCGATCTGATAGCCGAGCACAGCCGTGTGGTCAGCAAGGATGCAGGCGGTGAACAGGTCCTGGTACGCGTCGAAGCGAGCGTTGTTGAGCCCGGCGACGTGCGCGCTGAACCAGCGTGTCGGCGGCAGGTCCTGACCGAACGGCCCACGCCACAGCGTGATGGCTTCCCTCAGTGCCGCGATGGCCGCGTCGAGGTCGCCGCACAGGAGATGGGTCCGGCCGATACGTGCCGTCTCCGTAAACCTGGTCAGGTCGAGCTCCTGCGGCTCGATGTGGAGCCGGTACCTGGAATGGCCTCCCCGATAGGTGTGCAGCCTTCCGCTGAGCCCCCGCTGGGTCCCGTCGAGGTCGCGTCGCAGGCCCGTGAGATGGCTGCGGATGTTCGCCGTGGCAGAAGCCGGGGGATCGTCCCACAGCAGCTCGGCGAACTCGGGAATGGTGATCGGCCGCCCGGTCCGGAGCAGGAGAGCCGTGAGGACGGCGCGCCGGACGGGCGAGATCACCCGGGTGTCGCCCTGGACGAGTAACGGACCGAGAATGCTGAAGCGCACACCGCATATCTCACCAGACTGCATGACGGTCCACCCAGCCTGACGAACCCGACGACGGCGCTGCGGCAGACGACACGACAGAGCGTGGATCGCTCTGCCGAAGGACGGTCAGCAACCCCGGTCCATGGTGCTGGCGGTACAGCCGGGGTGGGTTCCGGTCACAGGACCTGCTGGTGCCCCGACACCTGGTACAGTGGAGCTTTCTGCTGCGGCTCTCGTGCTGTGGACCGTCATCATTGTTCTCCTCCTGCTCAGTTAGGGCAGGGGTGAGCGCATTGACCCATGCCTACATTGCTCGTGTCCCCACGTGGAATGATCTCCAATCATGCCACGAGGGACCGAAGTCAGCCATGGTTCTGCGCAACCGGTGTGAGCAGCCTGTGTGAGTGCTGTGATGGGTGACCTTCTTTGTGCCCCAGTTATCGGTGCGATGTGGTCCGTTCAGCTCAGCGAACCACGGGCCGAGGCCGGGACCCTTAAAGGTCTTCAGCCCAACCGGCGACGGCGCCGACGGCCTGCCGCCGGTCCTCGTCCAGCTGCCAGTGACCGCCCGATTCCAACTGCTTGCGGACCGGTCCGCCGGGGTACGGCAGCAAAAACCCTGATGTGGCCATCGTGGGTGCCTGGGCGGAGAAGCAGCTGGGGGCCCTGGGCGCCCCCACTCGGACGTGCTCACCCACCTCCGGACGGCCGCCGACCCGGCCTGGCGGCGCTCGCCACCGTCCTCGCCGACGCCGACGCCGACGCCGACGCCGACGCCGACGTCCGCGGCCTTGTGAGGCGAATGAAACCGGTCTGTGGAGTGAGTGCAACCGGTTTGTGGAGCGACTGTAACCGGCCAACCTCGGGAATCCGAGGTGGCTGGTTCGCCCCTTTTTAGGTTGATGGAATCAGGCGGTCCGTTCGGGGTGTTGTATTCCGCTTGCCACATTTTTCAGCAGATCAGGTTCTATATCGGAGGACTGAAATGCGCTCCCGGCGGCGGGCCGGAGCGGGTGGGTGGGGCGGAGTGCGGGCCGTAGGGCGTGTCGCACCTGCGTGTTCGTGGCGAGGTGGTGGCGCCTGGGCTACCGGTGGGTATGCGCACACGCGTCATGGCTGATCACTTTGCGTCATTCGCGATCAACTTCGTTGCCTCCCGCTTCGGGGCCACTTACGTTCTCTTTCCGCACCGGTCGATCATGGCCGCGAGGTCGCTCGACTGTGCAACGCCCGTGGAATCAACGGGTGTTGAGTACTCAGCACCTTCGGAAGGGAACTTCATGCGCATCAGAAACCTGGCCATCGCCGGGACCCTGGCCCTCGCGGGCCTCGGCACCGGTCTCGCCACGGCGGGCACCGCCAGCGCCGCCGGGGACGTCTGCTCCAGCGGTAACGCGTGCCTGTACTACAACAGCGACTACAAGGGCGCGTTCTACAAGCAGTACGCCGCCATCTCCAACTACGCCGGCTTCTACTTCAGCGCCAGCGCCGCAGGTAGCAACGGTGCCGGTCTGTCCGTCAAGAACAACACCGCGTCGGTGGACAACTGGGACTTCAACTACGGCATCCGCGTGTACTACAACAGCAACTACGCGGGCGCTTCCCAGTCCATCGGCGCAGGCGGCGCGGCCAACCTGAACAGCACGCTCAAGAACAACAACGCGTCCGGCAAGTTCTACTAGGCCGACGCCTGTAGTTCCCCACTGAGCCGTTCATCCGCGTTCCTGCGGACGGCGAGAAAAAGGGGTGTGCTGCCCAATGCAGCTGGGCAGCACACCCGTCCCGCAGTGTAGCGACGACCACCTCAACGTCACCTCAAGGATGAGCATCAGCATGCGCAGGCGCCTTCTCCCCCCGTCCCTCGCCGTGCTCGGCAGTGCCGTCGCCCTGGCAGCCATGGTCGGCTGCAGCTCCTCGTCCGGCTCGGACGACTCCGGCGGTACGGGCAAGGCCGGGTCGGCCCCGAAGGTCGCCTCCACGCCGAAGCTCACTTCGACGACGGACCAGTCGCTGCCCATCGAGGCGTACCTGCTCAGCACGGACCAGCAGAAACAGATGAACGATGCCGCCGTGGTGCTGCGCCGCAAGTGCATGCAGCGGTTCGGCCTCACCTACCAGTACCAGCCCATACAGGGGAAGTTCGAGCCCAAGAGCATTACGCAGTTCCGGTACGGCGTCACCGACGCCGACGAGGTTGCCGTGCACGGCTACAAGCCCGCCGGCTCCGAGAAGCCGGTGGTCAAGCCCCCACCGCAGAAGGAGTCCCCGGCGGCGACCATGGTGCTCACCGGGACCACCGACCCCAAGGTGAAGCCGGGCTCGGCGGCGGCCAAGGGTGGCCAGGACTACAACGGGCAGAAGGTCCCGGCGGGCGGTTGCCTCGGCGAGGCCAACCGGAAGCTGGGTGCCTCCGGACCGAGCGGCTACAGCGACGCGGAGATCGCGGTGAAGGTCAACGTCGAAAGCTTCGACAAGTCGTACACGGACTCGCGAGTGCGCGCGGTGTTCGCCAAGTGGTCGCAGTGCATGAAGGAGAAGGGCTACACGTACGCCGACCCGATGAAGGCCGGCGACGACCCCGAGTGGGCGAAGACTGTCACGGCCACCCCGCGCGAGCAGCAGGTCGCCTCGGCCGACGTCGCCTGTAAGCACAAGTACAACGTCCTGGGCGTCTGGTATTCGGTCGACGTCGCCTACCAGAAGCAGATGATCGAGCAGAACGCCGAGGCTCTGGCCGAGGTCAAGAAGACGGTCGAGAAGCAGCTGAAGCTGGCGGCTGAAGTTTCGTAACGCATCGGGGCTCTCAACGCGTCCAAGAACCAAAAGAGTCGGCCTGGAGAGGCACAGTGTTGGAACCCGATGCCCCCGATGTACCTCGCGCGAGCGATATAGCCGATGTGTCCGATGCGTCCGCCCCCGCGGCCGGCTCCGGCCTGGCCCGGCGGCGCAGGTGGGTGGCCCTGGTGGTGGGTGGCGCGCTGCTGCTGACCGGCGGCGGGATCGCCGCCTCGTTCGTGGTGAAGTCTCCCGCGCAGGCCGCCGCAGAGGCCGAAGCGCCCGCGGAGGACGTGCTGACCGCACCAGTGGACAAGCGCGTGCTGAAGGACTCCGTCATCCTGCGCGGAACAGTCGTCGCGGGACAGTCGGTCGACGTCACCGCGTCCGGCTCGGGCGGTACGGGCACCGGCGGAGCCGTGGTCACCAAGGCGCCCAAGCGGGTGGGCACCGAGATCAGGGCCGGGCAGGTCCTGGTCGAGATCTCGGGCCGCCCGGTCTTCGCGCTCAAGGGCAGGGTGCCGGTCTACCGCGACCTCAAGCCCGGCGCCACCGGTGACGACGTGGCCCAACTCCAGTCCGCTCTGGCAGGGTTGGGGCATGCGACGGGCTACGACGCCCGGGGTACGTTCGGGCCCGGAACCCGGCAGGCGCTGACCGCCTTCTACGCGTCGATCGGATACAACCCGGTGTCCGCCGAGAGCGACGGTGCCACCGTCGTCCAGGACGCGCAGGACGCCGTGACGGCAGCCGAACGGGCCTGGCAGGACGCGAAGGACGCCCGGGACAAGGAGCCGACCGACCAGACCCGCCGCGCCGTGGCCCGCGCGGCCCAGGACCTCGAGCGGGCGAGAGGCCGGCTGACCCAGGCCCAGACGGATGCGGGCCCCATGCTCCCCGCCTCCGAAGTGGTCTACCTGTCCGGGTTCCCCGCCCGCGTTGACGGTGTCTCCGCCGTCCTCGGGTCCACGGTCACCGGCAAGGTCATGACGGTCTCGGCCGGCCGGCTCGTCGTCCAGGGCTACCTCCAGGAAGCCCAGAAGGGGCTTGTACGGGGTGGGCAGAAGGCGGAGATCCTCCAGGAGCAGACCGGTGTGAGGACCACCGCGCACGTACGGTCGGTGGCGGCCACCCCGGCCGCGGCGCAGCAGTCCTCCCCGGAGGGCACGGGCCAGGACGCGGGGAGCGGCGACGGTCAGCCGGCCGGTGGCCAGGGCTACCTCATGGTCGTGGAACCCGACAAGGCGCTGTCGGTGACCTCGGTCGGCCAGGACGTACGGCTGACCATCGAGGCGGGTTCCACCAAGGGCGAGGCACTGGTGGTGCCGGTCACCGCGATCTCCGCCGCCTCCGACGGCAGCACCGTCGTCACCGTCGTCGAAGCCGGCGGTGACCAACGCCGGGTGGAGGTGACGACCGGTACCACCGGCGACGGCTACGTCGCGATCAAGCCGGCGGGCGGTGCACGCCTGGCCGAAGGCGACAAGGTCGTCACCGGCGTCAAGGCCGGCGCTGCGGGCGGCCGGTGATGGCATACGGTACGCCGCCGGTCATCGAGTTCCGGCAGGTCGCCCTCACCTATCCGGGACCGCCGCCGGTACCCGCGCTCAGGCCCTGCGACCTGCGCATCGAACAGGGCGAGTTCGTCACGGTGGTCGGTCCCTCCGGCTCCGGGAAGTCGACGTTCCTCAACATCGCGGGACTGCTCGACGCCCCGACCGAGGGGACGTACCTCCTCGACGGTATCGACATCGGGGCGCTCAAGGACGGCGACCGCACGGCGTTGCGGGGCCGCCGTATCGGCTTCGTCTTCCAGTCCTTCCACCTGCTGCCGCACCGCAGCGCCCGCGAGAACGTCCTGCTGGCCATGGTCTACAACGGCACCCCGCGCGCCGACCGCGCCGACCGCGCCCGCGAGGCCCTGGAACAGGTCGGCCTCGGCCACCGCATCGACGCCCTGCCCACCCGTCTGTCCGGTGGTGAGCGCCAGCGGGTCGCCATCGCCCGAGCCCTGGTGTCCCGGCCGTCGCTGCTCCTGTGCGACGAACCCACCGGCAACCTCGACAGCAGGAACGCCGAGTCGGTCCTCACCCTGCTCGAACAGCTCCACCGCGGCGGAATGACGGTGCTGGTCATCACCCACGACCAGGCCGTGGCCGCCCGCGGCGCACGTACCGTCGCCATCCGCGACGGCGTCCTGCACGAGCAGGTGAGCGCATGAACCATCGTCGGTCCCGCAGGCGGCTGTGGCCCCTGCCACGTCAAAGGCGCCGCGACCGCTCGGCCGCATCCTCCGTCGAGCCGTCCGTCTTCACGCCCAGGGACCTGCTGGGCGAGTCCCTCGCCGGCATCCTGCAGCGCCCGGCCCGCTCCGCGCTCACAGCGCTCGGGACCGTCCTCGGTGTCGGCACGTTCGTGGCGATCCTCGGGCTCACCGCCACCACCTCGTCGCAGATCGACTCCCGGTTCAACATGCTGACCGCCACCGAGGTCAACATCGAGGACATCGGCATGGAGCAGAACGAGTTCGTCCACCTCGCCTTCCCGAAGGGCGCCGACGCGCGCATCGAGAAGCTGGGCGGCGTCGAGCACGCCGGCGTGTACTGGACGGTGGACACCCGCAAGTTCGACGCCAGGGTGCGTTCCTCACCGGTCGGCGACGCGGCGAGCGGCGAGCAGGCGAGCATCGTCGCCGCGACCCCGGGAGTCATGGAGGCGGCGGTGCCGCATGTGGCGCAGGGACGGCTCTACGACGCCTACGCGGAGAAGACCGCCCAGCCCGTGGTGGTGATCGGCGCCTCCATGGCCGAGCGACTCGGTATCACCACCCTGGAGACCCGGCCCGCGTTGTTCATCGGCGATCAGCCGTTCACCGTGGTCGGCATCATCGACGACGCGAAACGCAAGGCCGACCTGCTTCTGTCGGTCGTCGTGCCCCGCTCCACCGCGCTGAAGCTGTGGGGCGAGCCGGCCTCGGGCGGCGCGAAGATGCTGGTCTCCACCAAGATGGGCGCCGCCCGCCAGGTGGCCCGGCTCGCCCCGACCGCACTACGTCCCGACCACCCCGAGTACTTCAAGGCGGTACCGCCGCCCGACCCCAGGACCCTGCGCGGGAACGTGACGGGCGACCTGCAGCAGCTCTTCCTGCTCCTCGCCGCGATCTGCCTGGTCATCGGCGCGGTGGGGATCGCCAACACCACGCTGGTGGCGGTGCTCGAACGCACCGGGGAGATCGGGTTGCGCCGCGCACTCGGCGCCCGCGGCGGGCACATCACCGTGCAGTTCCTCGCCGAGTCGGGGGCGATGGGGGCGCTCGGCGGGCTGATCGGGACCAGCCTGGGCACGCTGACCGTGGTCGGGGTCGCCGTCGTGCGGGACTGGACACCCGTGGTCCATCCGACGACGGTCGCGGCCGCCCCGGTCATCGGCCTGGTGACCGGCCTGGTGGCCGGCCTCTACCCGGCGTGGCGGGCATCCCGCATCCAGCCGGCGGAAGCGCTGCGGCGATAGCCGCGGAGCGTGCGCGAGGGCCTCGGACCTGCATGGGTCCGGGGTCCTCGATTTTTTTGTAACGCGACGGGCGGTCCGAGGCGTCAACCAAGCAGAGCGGACGCATTGTTCGGGAGGGGACACACATGCGCAGGTCGTCGCGTCGGGCCGAGGAGATCGAGGGGTTCATGCGGACCGTCAGCCCGCGCCTGTTCCGGGCGGCGTTGCTGGTCTGCGGTGACTACCACCTCGCCGAGGACCTGGTGCAGACCACCTTGGGCAAGGTGTTCGTTTCCTGGGGACGCGTGCGCAAGGCCGACAGCCCACAGGCGTACGTGCGCTCGATGCTGATGCGCACCTACCTCTCGTATGTCCGGCTGCATCGGACGTACGAGAAGCCCGTGGGCGAGCTGCCGGAGCAGCAGGCCGCGACGCGCGACCCGGCCCTGCGGCTGGCGCTGGCCAACGCGCTGGCGCAGCTTTCGCCGCAGGACCGGGCCGTGGTCGTCCTGCGGTACTGGGAGGACCGCAGCGTCGCCCAGACCGCCGCCGAACTGGGGATGAGCGAGGGCAACGTACGGATCCGCAGCCTGCGCGCGCTCAAGACGCTCCGGGCGTCGCTCGCCGGTGAGCACGACGCCCTCGCCGGGCACTGAGGGGAAGAGGGAACTTTCATGGCTTTCATGGAGCGAGAACAGCGGGACGACGGCGTGGAGTTCGGCGCGCGCGTGGGGCAACTGCTCGACGGGTACGCCCGGGAGCTGCCCGCCCCGACCGACACCCTGGTCACCGAGGGTCTGGTCCGGGGCCGTCGGATGAAGCGCCGCCGCCAGTCCCTGTGGGGAGCCGCCGCGTTCGTGGGCGTGAGCGCGCTCGCCGGTGCGGTGGTGCTGAGCGGCGGCGGCACGACCGACGGACGGGACACCCAGGCGGGCGGTGTGGTCATCCCGGCGTTCGAGCCGGTCGCAGCGAAGTCGGGGGCACCGGACGGCAAGGTGGCGCTGACCGGTCGGCAAGCCGTCGCGACCCTGCGCGGACTGCTGCCCGGCACGCCCGCGACCAGCGGCTACGGCTGGTGGGACGGGCCGAAGGAGCCCACAGAGGTCAGCGCCGGCGGACGCCTCCTCGTGCACGGAGCCGAAGTGGCCGTCAGCGTGCAGGGCAACTTCCAGCTCACCAGTGTCGGCGCCCTCTCCAAGGACGCGGCCCGCGCCGCCGCGGAATCGGGCGGCCACCAGGACAAGACCGGCGCCGCGGCACCCGACAAGTCCGCCGCCGCACAGCAGAACGGGACCGGCAAGGGAACCAAGTCGTTGCACCCCGCCACCCGCTCCGAACTGCAGAAGTTCTACTCCTGCCAGGGGCGCACGGCCCCCGACACCACCCTGAGCGCCTGCACCGCGCGCAACCTCAGTGACGGCTCGGTCCTCATCACGTACGAGGAACACCAGGGCAAGCTGGTCCGCCGCACCGCCGACCTCCTGCGCAAGGACGGCACCCGCGTCGTCCTCATCGCGGCCAACGCCGCCGACGGCAAGCGGGGCCCCGCAAGCACCGCTACGCCCCCGCTCACGGAGGCCCAGCTCGCCCATGTGGTGGAGAACACCGCCTGGCAGCCGTGGGTGAAGCCGGGCGAGGACGGCAAGAGCCTCGGCTGAGCCCGGCGCTCGGCCGACGTCGGCCGGCCCCGCGACCCGATGCGCCGGCCGGTGGCGCCCTCGGCGTGGGCGTGGCCGATCCACAGGGCCTCGCCGCCCAACCTCACGGGCTAGTGGGCAGCCCCGCAGAGTGCTCCAGGCCCGCCCACGGCCGGGCGGGCCTTGCGATGTCCGGACATGTTGCGCAGGATGCCTGGTGGGGACCGGGGCCCCCGTGTCGGCATCGGCAGGGGCGGACCGCTACCCGGAGCACACAACAGGAGACAGCGATGTCCCAACAGGCTCACCAGCCCCATGAGGCTCAGGAGCCCGAGACCCCGCATCTCGACTTTCGAGGCACTACGCCGTACGAGGACTACGTCAAGGCGGACGTGCTCACCCATCTGCAGCGCACCCTCTCCGATGATCCGGGGGAGATGGTCTTCCTGGTCACCACCCAGGTGATGGAGCTGTGGTTCACCGTGATCGTCCACGAGTGGGAGACCGCGGCCGCAGCCCTGCGCGGGGACCGGGTACCGGTGGCGATCGACGCGCTGAAGAGATCCGTACGGGAGCTGGAGGCGCTGAACGCGTCCTGGCGGCCCCTGGCGCAGCTGACGCCCGCCCAGTTCAACTCCTACCGTTCCGCCCTCGGCGAGGGCTCCGGCTTCCAGTCGGCGATGTACCGCCGCATGGAGTTCCTGCTCGGCGAGAAGTCCGCGTCCATGCTCGTCCCGCACCGGGGCGCGCCGCGCGTCCACGCCGAGCTGGAGAAGGCGTTGCAGGAGCCGTGCCTGTACGACGAGGCGCTTCGGCTGCTCGCGCGCCGCGGCCACGCGATCCCGGACACCGTGCTCACCCGCGACGTCTCGCAGCGGTACGAGCCGTCGGAGCAGGTCGAGGCGGTGTGGGCCGACCTCTACCGCGGCGATCCGGGGGACGAGCTCGCCCGGCTCGGCGAGGCATTGACCGATGTCGCCGAGTTGGTGTGGCGCTGGCGCAACGACCATCTGACGGCCACCCGGCGCGCGATGGGCGCCAAGCCCGGCACGGGCGGCTCCGCCGGGGTTGCCTGGCTGGAGAAGCGGGCGCAGAAGAGTGTGTTCCCAGAGCTGTGGACGGCGCGGTCCTATGTCTGAGCTGATCTCCAAGGCAAGTGAGCTGGACGCGGCCGACGAACTGGCCGCGCTGCGCGCGAGGTTCGTGCTCGACGACGCGGTCTACCTCGACGGGAACTCGCTGGGCGCGCTGCCCACGGACGTCCCGGGGCGGATGGAGGACGTCGTCCGCAGGCAGTGGGGGTCGCTGCGGATCCGCTCCTGGGAGGAGAGCGGCTGGTGGACGGCGCCGGAGCGGATCGGCGACCGGATCGCCCCGCTGGTCGGCGCGGCACCCGGGCAGATCGTGGTCGGCGACTCGACCAGCGTCAACGTCTTCAAGGCACTGGTGGCGGCCGTGCGCATGGCCGTCGAGGACGGGGACGGCCGGGACGAGATCCTGGTCGACGCGACGACGTTCCCGACGGACGGGTACATCGCGGGCTCGGCGGCCCGGATGACGGGATGCACCCTGCGCCCGGTGACCCCGGCGCAGGTGCCCGAGGCGCTGAGCGGCCGGACGGCGGCGGTCCTGCTGAACCACGTCGACTACCGCACCGGCCGGCTGCACGACCTGCCGTCCCTGACGGCCGCCGTGCACGCGGCGGGCGCGTACGCCGTCTGGGACCTGTGCCACAGCGCGGGCGCGCTGCCGGTGGGCCTGGACGAACACGGGGTCGATCTGGCGGTCGGCTGCACCTACAAGTACCTGAATGGGGGGCCGGGCTCACCGGCGTACCTGTATGTGCGCCGGGAACTGCAGGACCGCTTCGACTCCCCGCTGCCGGGCTGGAACTCGCATGCGGAGCCCTTCGGCATGCGTACGGACTACGCACCGGCAAAGGGTGCGCCGCGCGGCCGTGTCGGCACCCCGGACATCCTGTCCATGCTCGCCCTGGAGGCGGCGCTTCAGGTGTGGGACGGCGTCCCGATCGACGTCGTACGCGCCAAGTCGCTCGCGCTCACGGACTTCTTCCTGGAGTGCGTGAGCGCGTACGTCCCCGAGGGCGTGGTCGAGTCGCTGACTCCTGCCGCGCATGCGGAGCGGGGCAGCCAGGTGGCGCTGCGCTGCACCGGCGCGGGCGATGTGATGAAGCGGCTGATCGACAGTGGCGTGGTCGGCGACTTCCGTCCGCCGGACGTGCTGCGGTTCGGCTTCACACCGCTGTACGTGGGCTTCGCCGACGTGGAACGGGCGGCCCGGATCCTGGCGACGACCCTGCGCTGACGGGTCGCCCCACGGTGGTGCGGTGACGCACCGGGGGTTCCCTGGCGGTGGCGGGCACGGCGGCCTCGGGAAGGCCGTGCCCGCCCCGCCGGCTTCGGAAAGGCCGACCTTCACCCTGCGTGACAACCCCGTGGGGGCGCAGGTCATCCGCCTGATACCGTCCCCGCCAACGGCCGGTCGTCTTCCGGCCACCGCGTACCGAATTCCGTTCCGTCACTGTGAGGTTGGAGCATGCCGGACGCCGCCGCGCGCCGCGATTCCGCAGAACCGGACGACGCGTCCGCCCGAGCCGCCGCTGTCGCACGGGACGCCGAGGAAGAGGCGTCCGCCTTCTCGCACCCGCCGGTGGACCCCGACACCACCGTCGCGTACGGCGACCATCCGGACCAGGTGATCGACTTGTACGCCCCGCGGGAGACGGAGCGGACCGGGGCGGAGGCCAGGGGCCTCGTGCCTCTCGTCGTCGTGCTGCACGGCGGTGCGTGGCGGGCGCCGTACGACCGCGGGCACATCACCCCGTTCGCGGACTTCCTGGCCCGCCGCGGCTTCGCCGTGGCCAACGTCGAGTACCGCCGGGGCGCCCCGGACCGGGCCGACGACTCGGGGCCGGTCGCGGGCCGCTGGCCGGACACGTTCGACGACGTCGCGGCCGCGTTCGACGCGCTTCCGGCGCTCGTGGCCGAGGCGCTGCCGCAGGCCGATCCGCGCCGCACGGTGATCACCGGCCACTCGGCGGGCGGCCACCTCGCGCTGTGGGCCGCGGCCCGCCACGTCCTTCCGCGAGACGCCCCGTGGCGCACGGACCGACCGGCCCTGCTGCGCGGCGTCGTGGCGCTCGCTCCGATCGCGGACTTCCACGTCGCCGAAGAGCTGGAGGTGTGCTCCGGCGCCGCAGCCCAACTGCTGGGCGGACAAGCCCTGTTCGCGGAGCGTCGGCCGTACGCGGACCCGTCTCTGCTGCTCCCCACCGGTATCGCGACGACGCTCGTCCAGGGGCGTACGGACATCGTGGTCCCGCAGGCCGTCGCCGAGTCGTACGCGGAGGCGGCGGCGAAGGCGGGCGAGGTCGTCGGGCTCACTCTCCTGGAGGACGTCGGCCACTTCCCCCTGATCGATCCGGCCGCGGACGCGTGCGCGGTGGTGGTGGAGGAGATCGCGCAGTTGGCGTGGTAGGAGGCGCCGAAGCGCCAAGTCGCCTGTGAGCAGGCCGAGTGCGGGGCATCGCCGGGCTGCCCCGGAGGTCCCCGGTCATACCCGTAATACCTGAGAGCTACCCCTGAGGTGAGTTCTCCGGCGTGATGCCGACGACGTGTCACGCTTCGTAACTTCCTTTCCGTGAGGGTCCGTTGGACGGGCCGACGGAAGGGAAGGACGACATGGGGTTCCGGGGGAGCGCACCGGCTGTGGCCGTGGACGGCGATGGTGGGGCGACGAGCCGCCTGCGGGATCAGGAGGCCTGTGGGGAGACGGAGCCCGCTCGCCAGGGCGAGGCGGTCGACCCGGCGGGTGACACCAGGCGCGGTCGCCGCCCCCGCCCCGGTCGCCTCCGGCGCGCTCTGCTCGCCGTGCTGGTCGTGGGCGGTGTCGCCGTTCCCCTCTCCGCCGCCACACGCCCCCAGATCCCGGCCCCGCCCCCGGCGGCGCTCGCCCCGCTGTCTGCGGCCACGCTCCCCGGGACCTACGCGGCCAACCGTGCCAACGCCGCCGACGCAGCGCGGATGGCCGCGGCCCACGGCGACCACCGCCGCGCCGTGGCGGACCACGGCATGGCCTCCGGGTCCCGGGACCTCCTGGCCTTCGACGGCCGGGGCACGGGCCGTGCGACGGAGGTCTTCGGCGACCTGACCACGGCGGAGCACATCGCGGTCCTGGTCCCGGGTTCCGACACGACGCTGGAGACGTACGGACGTTTCCGCGCGGGCGCGCTCGCCCTGCACCACCGGGCGGGCCCGCGCACCGCCGTCATCGCCTGGCTCGGCTACGACACGCCCCGCATGCTCAGCACCGACGCGCTCACGACGAGCCGGGCCGAGCGGGCCGCCCCGCAACTGAAGGGGTTCCTGCGCGAACTCCGCGGCATGGTGGGCCCCTCCCCGCGCGTCTCCCTCCTGTGCCACTCCTACGGCACGGTCGTCTGCGCCCGCGCGGCCACCGCCGCAGAAATCCAGGACATCGTCCTGGTCGGCAGCCCCGGCACCGGTGTGGACTCCGCGGCCGCCCTGCACACCCGCGCCCGCGTCTGGGCGGCCCGTGGCGCCGACGACTGGATCGCCGATGTGCCCCACACCCGGGTCGACCTGTTCGGCACGACCGTCGGCTTCGGCACGGACCCCGTGTCCCCGGCGTACGGCGCCCGTGTCTTCGCCGCCGGCGACGGCGGCCACAGCGACTACTTCAAACCGGGCTCGTTCAGCGTGGCCAATCTGGCGCGGATCGTCCTCGGTCGGACACCGGAGGTGAACCATGCGTGACCGGACACAGCGTCGGCCGGCCTTCGCCGGAACGAGCGCATATGCGCCCACCCCCACGGCCGTCGACCGCACCCGGCCGCCGCACAAGCCGGCCGCACCCGGCCACGGCACGCTGAACTCCCTGCGCGTCGCCGCCCGTCGTGTGGACGCCGCCACCCCTGTGGAACGGGACCGCGCGATCGACGCCCTGCGGGCCTTCGCGATCCTCGGCGTCGTCCTGGGCCACTGGCTGGTGACCGCCCTGGTCGCGGACGGCGGCACCCTGCACACCGCGAGCCCGCTGCACTTCATGCCCTGGCTGGCCCCGATCTCCTGGGCGTTCCAGACGCTCGCCGTGTTCTTCCTCGTGGGCGGCCATGTGGCGACGAAGGGGTACGCGTCGGCACGCGCGCGGGGCGTCACGTACGGGCAGTGGCTGCGCGCCCGCCTGACCCGTCTGTTCAGGCCCGTCGCGGCGGTCCTGACGCTGTGGGCGGTCGCGACGGGCTGCCTGCTCGCGACCGGCGCGGACGTCGACACGATCCACACCCTGGTGAAGCTGGCTCTGTCCCCGATGTGGTTCCTCCTGGTCTTCGCGGCACTGACGGCCGCGACACCGCTGCTGGCCCGCCTCAACCCCCTGTGGCCGCTGGCCGTCGTCCTTCACGTGGACATCGTCCGCTTCGGACTGGGCGGCCCGTCCTGGCTCGGCTGGGTGAACCTGGCCGCCGGCTGGCTCGTGCCCTACACGCTCGGCGCGAGCTGGACCCGTGGCGAGCTGAAAGGTCGCCGTGCGGGCTGGGTGCTGCTGTCGGGCGGCGCGGCGGCCACCGCGGCGTTGGTGGCGTGGGCCGGCTACCCGGCGTCGATGGTCGGTGTTCCGGGCGCCGCGGTCTCGAACCTCAACCCGCCGACCCTGGCGGCGGTCACCTTCGGCCTGGCCCAGTGCGGACTGGCCCTGCTGCTGCGGGAACCGCTGCGCCGTGTGATGCGCCGGCCCCTGCTCTGGACGGCGGTGGCGCTGGTGAACCTCTCCGCGATGACGATCTTCCTCTGGCATCAGACGGCCCTCATGGCGACCACCGCCACAGGTCTGCTCGCGGGCCGGCTCCCGGGCCTGCACACCACCCCGGACGGCCTGGGCTGGGTGGCCGCCCGTCTGGCCTGGCTGCCGGTGTTCGCCCTGGTCCTGGCCCTGTGCTGGTCCGCCTTCCGCATCCATGAACAGGGGCCGCGCCGGGTCAGAGGCCGCCGTTCCCGTGTGGTGGCCATGCACAGGTTCGGCCGCCCGTAGTCAGGGTGATCGACAGTGCCTAGGGTGGGCCGGGTGGGGGAGGCGTTGCAACGAGAACCGGTGTCCCGGCCCGAGGACGGCCCCGAGGGTGGGCGGCCCCTGCGTGGCCTCGGCCGGTTGCCGCGCGTCCTGCGGGACGACCTGTGGACGATCGCCGCCGCCCCGCTGCCGCCGCTGTCGCGCCCGCGCCGGTTCCGCTGGGCGCCGCACGTCCTGTACTGCCTGATGGCGATCCCTCTGGTGGGCGCGGCGCCGGGGGAAGTGAACGACTACTACGGTCTGCCCGGCGGATTCGGTGTGGCGATCGGGCTCGCGCAGGGCGGGGCCGTTGTGTTCGCCCTGTGGCGTCCGCTGCCCGCCTGGTGGCTGTCGCTGGCCGCGATGTTCGTGACCACCCAGTCCACCCGGGTGACTCCTTCCGTCATACCGCCTCCGTTGCCGGGCCCCGGCGCCACACCCCCGTGGCCCTGGAGTGGGCCGGGCATCATCTCGTGTGCCCTCGTGCTGTTCCTGCTGGCCCTGCGGGCTCGCCCCCGTGTCTGTGCCGAGGTCCTCGCGCTGACCGCCCTGGCGACCTTCCTGACCGCCCCCGGCCCGGTGAGGTACGACCCGACCGCGCCGGCGGCGCTGGTCATCTTCACCATCGTCCTCCTCGTCGGCAGCGCACTGCGAGGCCGACGCGAGGCCCGGACGCAACTCGTCGAACTGAGCACCGTCACCGCCGAGGAGCGCGCCCGCCGTGCCCTCCTCGAGGAGCGCAACCGCATCGCCCGCGAACTGCACGACGTCGTCGCGCACCACATGTCGGTCATCTCCATCCAGGCCCAGGTCGCCCCGCACCTGGTGGAGAACCCTCCGGACGAGCTGCGGGAGAACCTGGACGGCATCCGCAAGAACGCGCTGGAGGCCCTCACCGAACTGCGTCGCGTCCTCGGCGTCCTGCGCTCGGAGAACCCCGGTGACCCGTACGGCATCGGCAGCGCCACCGGCACCGCCCCCGACTCCCCGCAGCCCACCCTCGACCGGCTCGACGCCCTGGTGGAGAACACCCGCGCGGCCGGCCTGGAGGTCCGGACGGAGATCACCGGCGAGGTGCGCCCGCTGTCGCCCGGCGTGGAACTCTCGGCCTACCGGATCATCCAGGAGGCCCTCAGCAACGCGCTGCGGCACGCCCCCGGTTCCACGGTCCGCGTCGAACTCGGCTACTTTCCACGTGGCCTGCAGGCACGGGTCGTCAACTCCCGCCCCACACAGCGGGCGTCGCCGTCCCCGGGCGCGGGCCACGGCCTGCTCGGCATGCGGGAGCGCGCCGCGATGCTCGGCGGCACCCTCGTCACGTCCGAGACGTCGAGCGGCGGTTTCGCCGTGGCCTGCTTCCTTCCCAGCCCGGCACATCTCCCATCCGATGACGAGCCCACCGGCGCGACAGGAGAAACGAACCGATGACGAGCCGCACCATTCGCGTACTGATAGCCGACGACCAGATGATGGTCCGGCAGGGCTTCACGGTGCTGCTGGGCGTCCAACCCGACATCGAGGTCGTCGGTCAGGCCGTGGACGGCGGGGACGCGATCGCCCAGGTCGCCGAACTCGCCCCGGACGTCGTCCTGATGGACATCCGCATGCCCGAACTCAGCGGCATCGAGGCGACTCGCCGGATCACCGAGGTGACCCCGCACCCCAAGGTCCTGGTGCTCACCACCTTCGACCTCGACGAGTACGTGTACGAAGCCCTGCGCGCCGGTGCCTCCGGGTTCCTGCTGAAGGACGCCTCCGCCGACCAACTCGCCGAGGCCGTACGGGTGGTGGCGGCGGGCGACGCGCTCCTCGCTCCCGGCATCACCCGTCGTCTGATCGCCGAGTTCTCCCGGCTCGACAGCACGCCCCGGGCCCCGCTCAAGGCACGCGTCGGGGATCTCACCGAGCGGGAGACGGAAGTGCTCGCCCTCATCGCCCAGGGCCTGTCGAACGCCGAGATCGCCGAACGGCTCGTCGTGGCCGAGCAGACGGTGAAGACGCACGTGGGCCGCATCCTGGTGAAGCTGGGCCTGCGGGACCGCACCCAGGCGGCGGTGTTCGCCTACGAGTCGGGGCTGGTGCGGCCGTCGGGATACTGAACCCGGCCGCCGCAGGGCCCGGCCCCTCCTCCTCGTAGTACTTGAGGGGGACCGCCGGGGACCCTCCTCACTGGGGACGACGGCGCCCCTTCCCGCGCCTACGTTGTTCAACGTGACCGAAAAGACCCAGACGCGGACGACGCCGGACGACGCGTACCGTCCGTACACGCCGAACAGTCCGGAGTACCGGTGGGCCGCGGACGCCCTGCGACAGGACCTGTTCCACAAGGCCTTCGCCTACCGGCCGCTGCCCCGCATGAGCGTCGACGGACCGGTGACCAGGCGGCTGCCCGGCCGTCTGCGGGAGTACGCGGCCTGGACCCCGCACGCCCTGGTGTCGGCGGTCGGCCTGGTGGCGATGCTGGTGGCCTGGGGACACAGCGGGGGCGGTGTGGCGGCCGTGCTGTACGGCCTGCTGGCCATGGTCCCGGTGCTGCTGACGCTCGTCCGCCCGGTCGGCGCCTTCTGGCTGGCCCTCGCGGCGAGCGCGGTCTCGGCGGTCGGAGGCGCGTCCTGGGGCTCCTGGCCATGGAGGCCTGCCAGTGTCATCTCCTACATGGCCGTGCTGATCGTCGTCGCGATACGCACCCGGCCGCGTACGGCGGCGTGGATGTGGGCACTCACCCTGGCCTACAGCGTCATCGAGGAGAGCCTCTTCGGCTATGCCCACTTCAGCACCGACACCCCACCCATGCTGGTCTTCTCCGCCCTCATCCTCCTGGCGATCACCGTCTGGCACATACGCCGCGACGCCGCCCAGGAGGTCACCGCCCACCGGACGGAGACCGCACACGAGCGGTCCCGGCGCACTCTGCTGGAGGAACGCACCACGATCGCCCGCGAGTTGCACGACGTGGTCGCCCACCACATGTCGGTGGTAGCCATCCAGGCCGAGGCCGCGCCCTACCGCGTGGAGAACCCGCCGCCGGAGCTGGAGAAGGCCTTCGCCACGATCCGGGAGAACGCGGTGGCGGCCCTGACCGAACTGCGCCGCGTCCTGGGCGTCGTACGGGCGGAGGGCTACGAGGCCCCGGACGCCCCGCAGCCCACCCTGGCCGACCTGGACGCCCTGCTGGCCAATGTGCGCGACGCGGGGCTGACCGTCGAGCAGGTGACGACGGGCGCGGTGCGCGAACTCCCGCAGGGCGTGGAGTTGTCGGCGTACCGCATCGTCCAGGAAGCCCTCAGCAACACGTTGCGGCACGCGCCGGGAGCCACCGCCCGGGTGGAGATCGGCTATGTGCTCGGCGGGCTGGGCCTGCGTATAGTCAACGGCCCACCGCCGCAGGTCACACTGGAGAAGTCCACGCACGGGGCGGGGCACGGCATCACAGGCATGCGCGAGCGGGTCTCGATGCTGGACGGCCAGATGACGGCGGCGGGGACGGATGACGGAGGGTATGAGGTGACGGTGTTCCTGCCGACGGCCCACGCGGAGGATCCCGAGTGACGAGTGGCACCATCCGTGTACTGATAGCCGACGACCAGATGATGGTCCGGGAGGGCTTCTCGGTGCTGCTCGGGGCGATGCCGGACATGGAGGTCGTCGGGGAGGCGGTCAACGGCAGGGAAGCCGTCGAGCGGGTTCGTGAGCTGGCCCCGGACGTCGTGCTGATGGACATCCGTATGCCGGAGCTGAACGGTATCGAGGCGACGCGGGAGATCGTCGCCGCGGACGGGTCGGCGAAGGTGCTGGTGCTGACGACGTTCGACCTCGACGAGTACGTGTACCAGGCGCTGCGGGCAGGAGCCTCCGGCTTCCTCCTCAAGGACGCGTCCGCCCGTCAACTGGCCGAAGGTATAAGGGTCGTGGCCTCCGGCGAGGCCCTGCTGGCTCCCTCGGTGACCAAGCGACTGATCGCGGAGTTCTCGAAGCTGTCCGACGGGGTGCGCGCGGCCCCCGACGCCCAGGCGGCGTACGGCGAGCTGACCGAGCGGGAGACGGAGGTGCTGGTCCTCATCGCGAAGGGGCTGTCCAACGCGGAGATCGCCGGGCGGCTGGTGGTCGCCGAGTCCACGATCAAGACCCATGTGAGCCGCATCCTGGTGAAGCTGGGCCTGCGGGACCGCACCCAGGCCGCGGTGTTCGCGTACGAGGCCAGGCTGGTGACACCGGGCTGACCCGCCGGGGCTTCGGCGACGAGACACATCTGGTCAAAGCGGCGATGCCGGGCTAGCGTCCGGACATGGCAGTCCCTTCCGATCTCGCCTTCGACCCGTGGGACCCGGCGTTCGTCGCCGACCCGTACCCCGCCTATGCCGAGCTGCGTGCGCGCGGCCGTGTGCACTACTACGAGCCCAGCGGCCAGTGGCTGGTCCCGCACCACGCGGACGTGTCGGCGCTGCTGCGCGACAGACGCCTGGGCCGGACCTATCAGCACCGGTTCACCCACGAGGAGTTCGGGCGGACGGCGCCACCGCCCGAGCAGGAGCCGTTCCACACGCTGAACGACCACGGCATGCTGGACCTGGAACCGCCGGACCACACCCGTATCCGGCGCCTGGTGGCGAAGGCGTTCACACCGCGGACCGTGGAGCGGCTGCGGCCGTATGTGCACGGGCTGGCCGACGACCTGGTCTCCCGCCTGGTGGAAGCGGGTGGCGGCGATCTGCTGACGGATGTCGCCGAGCCGCTGCCGGTCGCGGTGATCGCCGAGATGCTGGGCATCCCGGAGGCCGACCGCGCACCGCTGCGGCCCTGGTCGGCGGACATCTGCGGGATGTACGAGCTGAACCCGCCGCAGGAGACGGCGCGCAGGGCGGTGCGGGCGTCGGTGGAGTTCTCCGCGTATCTGCGCGAGCTGATCGCCGCGCGCCGCTCGGAGCCGGGGGAGGACCTGATCTCGGGCCTGATCGCCGCGTACGACGGGGGCGACCGTCTCACCGAGCAGGAGATGATCTCGACCTGCGTGCTGCTGCTGAACGCCGGGCACGAGGCGACCGTGAACGCGACCGTGAACGGCTGGTGGGCACTTTTCCGCCACCCGGACCAGTTGGCGGCGCTGCGCGCGGACCACTCGCTCGTCCCCTCCGCCGTGGAGGAGCTGATGCGCTACGACACACCGCTCCAGCTCTTCGAACGCTGGGTCCTGGACGACATCGAGATCGACGGCACGGTGATTCCGCGGGGCTCGGAGATCGCGATGCTGTTCGGCTCGGCGAACCACGACCCGGCGGTGTTCGACGCCCCGGAGGAACTGGACCTGACCCGCAAGGACAACCCGCACATCTCCTTCAGCGCGGGCATCCACTACTGCATCGGCGCGCCACTGGCCCGTATCGAGTTGGCGGCGTCCATGACGGCACTGCTGGAGAAGGCCCCGACCCTGCGCCTGACGAAGGAGCCGGAGCGAAAGCCGAACTTCGTGATCCGCGGTCTGAAGGGGCTGAGCGTGGAAATCGGCTGATCACCCGTTCGGATGATCATGCGGTGGTCCGGGGCGGTGGCCGGTCTCGGCTTGGCACGCTGGTGCACGCCTGCGAAGGGAGGCAGCATGACGGTCATGGCAGAGCGCGCGTTGTCCCAGATGTCTGTAGACGTGTTCGAGCGGATCGCAGAATTCGCCGCCCGTGAGGACGAGACCGTCAGGTTGGAGTTCATCGGCGGACGGATCGGGGTCAAGAAAGTGACGAACGGCAACCACAGCGCGATCATCATGTGGCTGATCCGTCGGTGCATGCAGGCCCGACCCGAACTCGACCTCAATCCGGTGCAGGGCTTGAAGGCGGAGGCTTACCGGAAGGGCCGGGCCAGGCCTGATGCGGTGCTTGCCCCTGTTGATCACTTCGTGGGCCAAGGCGACTGGGGAGACCCCGATGGCGTGCTCATGGCGGTCGAAGTAACCTCGTACGACTCCGACACACACAACCGGGATCGCGTGGAGAAGCCACGTGCCTATGCCGAGACGGGGATCCCCGTCTACTTGCTGATCGACCGGGAAAACCGCTCGGTCGTCGTGCACAGCGACCCCGCTCCGGAGGGCAAGTACCGGGATATCCACACGGTGATGATCGGCGGCAAGGTCAGCCTCCCGGCCCCCGTCAGCATCGATCTCGACACCTCGGAACTGAGGAAGTACACCGACTGAAGCCCTCAGCCCGTCACATCCCGCCTACGCAACCCCACCAGCCCCCCGGCCACAAACACCGCCGCAAGCCCCGTCAGGACGAGCACCGGCGTCCAGTGCATCTCCCCGCCCGGCAGCTTCGGCAGATGCCCGAAAGGTGACAGGTCCAGTACGAGCCGCGGCGCGTTCAGCGCGGGCCCCACCCAGCCGATCAGCAGCGCCGCCCCGGCCACGCCCCACGCCGCCACCGCACCCCGCGGCAGCACCCCGTAGAGCAGGACCGCGATCCCGCCGATCACCCACACCGCGGGCAGTTGTACCAGGCAGGCGCCCAGGATCGGGCCGGCCTTCTTGCCGTAGCCCGCCGCGAAACCCAGGCCCGCAAGCAGCATGATCAGGGCGCTACCGCCGAACGCGATCACCAGATGACCGGCGGCCCAGCGCAGCCGGCCCACCGCGTTCGCCAGCACCGGCTCCGCCCGTCCCGATGTCTCCTCGCCGGACAGGCGCAGTAGGGCCGCCACGATGTACAGGGCCGCGACCAGGCCCATGATCCCCACCATCGCCGCGAGGAACGCGTCCGTGAGCGCGGACTGGCCGCCCATGCGCTGGAAGATCTCGCGGGCCTTGTCGTTGTCGCCGACGAGGTTGGTCGCGCCGTCCGTCATCCCGCCGTAGACGACCCCGGCGACGAAGAAGCCGATGCTCCAGCCCAGCACACTGCCGCGCTGCAGCCGCCAGGCCAGGGCGCCCGCCGAACCCAGTCGGCCGACAGCCGGGCCGGGCCGCGTGGCGAGGAAGCTCATGCCGAGGTCACGGCGGCCGGCCAGTACGTACGCCACTGCGCCCTGGGCCCATGCCGCCGCCGCGAACAGCAGCAGCACCCACCAGCGCTCGCCGGCGTACGGCCGCAGGTTCTCCAGCCAGCCGAGCGGGGAGAGCCAGGTGAGCGCGGACGAGCCGTCGTCCGTCGCCGCGTCGCCCGCCGCGCGCAGCACGAAGGCCGCGCCCAGCAGCGCGCCCGTCAGCCCGCGCGCCAGCCGCGCGCTCTCGGTGAGCTGAGCGACGATCGTCGCCATCGTGGCGAAGACCATTCCGACCCCGGCGACCCCCAGCCCCAGCACCAGTGCCCCGGCACGACCGTGGCTCGCGAGGCCCCCGGTGATCAGCAGCGCCAGTACGCCGTTCGCGACCGCCGCGGCCAGCAGTGCCGCCGTCAGCGGGGCGCGCCGCCCCACCATCGCCGACGAGACCAGCTCCTGCCGTCCGCTCTCCTCCTCGTCCCGGGTGTGCCGTACGACGACGAGCAGGCTCATCACGGCGGCGAGCAGTCCGGCGTAGACACCGACGCGCCAGGCGGTCAGCGCGCCGAGCGACTCGCCGAAGACCGGGCCGACCATGGCGCGCAGCGAGGCGTTGGTGGTCATCTGGTCGATCAGGTCGGCGCGTTCGGCCGGGGTGCCGTACAGGCCCTTGAGGGTGCCCGGCATCGACAGGACCATCAGCGTGTTCACCGCGACCCAGACCGGGATCAGCACTCGGTCCCGGCGCAGCGCGAACCTCAACAGGGTGCCGGTGCCGGTCAGTTGACCGGATCTCCCGGCCTCCACCGCCAGGGCGGGTGTCGCGGCGGTCATCGTGCCATCACCTCGTCCTGGAGCTCGTCCTGGTAGTGCCGCAGGAAGAGCTCCTCCAGCGTGGGCGGCGTCGACGTCAGCGACCGTACGCCCGACTCGCTCAGCGACCGCAGTACCCCGTCCAGCTTGTCCGTGTCGACCTGCAGCCGGACGCGGTGCCCCTGGATGTCGAGGTCGTGGACGCCGGGCAGGTGCGCGAGTCCGTTGGGCGGCCCTGCGAGTTCGGCGCTGACGCTCGTCCGGGTCAGGTGGCGCAGGTCGGCGAGCGAGCCGCTCTCGACCGTCCGCCCCTTGCGGATGATGCTCACCCGGTCGCAGAGTTCCTCGACCTCGCTCAGGATGTGACTCGACAGCAGGACCGTTCGGCCGCGGTCGCGTTCCTCCTCGACGCACCGCTGGAAGACCTCCTCCATCAGCGGATCGAGGCCCGACGTCGGCTCGTCCAGGATCAGCAGGTCGACGTCCGAGGCGAAGGCCGCGACGAGGGCGACCTTCTGCCGGTTGCCCTTGGAGTACGTCCGCCCCTTCTTCGTCGGGTCCAGTTCGAACCGCTCGACCAGTTCCGCCCGGCGCCGCCGGTCGAGGCCCCCGCGCAGTCGGCCGAACAGGTCGATGACCTCGCCACCGGAGAGGTTGCGCCACAGGGTGACGTCACCGGGGACGTACGCGATCCGGCGGTGGAGTTCCACCGCGTCCGTCCACGGGTCCCGGCCCAGTACCTGGGCGGCGCCGGAGTCGGCGCGCAGCAGGCCCAGCAGGACCCGAATGGTGGTGGACTTCCCGGCGCCGTTCGGGCCGAGGAAGCCGTGCACCTCTCCGGCCTCGACGTTCAGGTCGAGTCCGTCCAGCGCGTGAGTCGTCCCGAACGACTTGTGCAGTCCGGAGACGGTGATGGCCTTCGTCATGCTTCAGAACGTACGCTGTCTTCAGAAATTTGTGAAGTTAAGGAAGCGTATGAAGGTCCGGATACACTCGGCAGTGGCGACCGAGCAGGGGAGATGATCGAGGGATGGCGGAACCGAGTACGGCTGGGCGGGACCCGGGGGCGGTTTCGGCCTTCGTGGAGGGCTTCGCGGCGCAGCTCGTCGAGGCCGGGATGTCACGGATGCCGGCCCGGGTCTTCGCGGCGCTACTGTCCTCGGACGCCGGCGCGATGACCTCCGCCGAACTCGGGGAACAGCTCCAGGTCAGTCCGGCGGCGGTCTCCGGCGCGGTGCGCTATCTGGCGCAGCAGCACATGGTCTCGCGCGAGCGTGAACCCGGCTCGCGGCGTGAGCGCTACCGGGTGCACAGCAACCAGTGGTACGAGGCGCTCACCAACCGGGAGGCGGTGATCAAGCGCTGGGAACGCGCACTGCGGGAGGGCGTCGAGGGTCTCGGGGCCCAGACTCCGGCGGGCCTGCGCCTGTCGGAGACGCTCGCCTTCTTCGAGTTCATCGACAGCGAGCTCGCGGAGATGATGGAGCGCTGGCGGGCGCACCGCGACAAGGTCTTCGGTCCGGGCTGAGACGCACGGCCCACCGGGCGCAGCCCCCGGATCCCTACGGTTCTCAGCTACCGGACCGGGCAGCGGCGGGCAGCGTGAGCCCCCACGCCCCTTCCCTCACCACCCAGGTCCGCGTCCGCACCGGCCCCCCGACCACCGCGTCCGCCCGGTACCGGAAGTCAGCCCCCGACACCGTCACCCTGCGCCCGGCCGCACGCAGCGGTGCCGCCTCGGCCCCCACGGAAGCCGGCCGCACCTCGACCTCGGCCACCCCCGGGTTCCCCGGTGTCACGGACACCCCCGCCACCGGCTGGTCGAGGTCGACCAGCGTCACCCCGTCGACCTCGACCCGCAGCCGGGACGGTCCGGGCCCGGTCAAGGTCGCGATCCGGGGCGGGCGCGCCGCCAGCGTCCGGACGAGGGACTTGCGCACACGCAGCCACGGTCGTACCGGCGCTGTGTCCCGGGTGGCCGGCGGAGTGTCGCGCCCGGTGGGAAGGGCGGGTATGGACGGGATCCGCAGATCCCCGAGGACCACTCCGTCACTGTCGTCCACCAGCAGATCCAGCCGCCGCTCCATCCCGTCCAGCACGGCCCGCGCCGCCGCGACCGCTCCCGTGGGCACGCCCAGGGACCGCGCCAGTGACAGTGCGGCGCCGACCGGCACCAGCGACAGGCCCGTCGTGCCCAGTTCCCGCCGTCGGTGCAGCAGGGTCACCGCGCGGAGCAGCGCACGGTCGTCGCCCACGACCACCGGCCGTCGCGACCCCCTGCGAAGCAGCGCCCGGGCGAATTCCTCCGGGCTTTCAGGGAGGCACACCTTCGTCGCCGCACCCGCGCTGAGCACGTCTTTTGCGATTCGTACCGACTCACCGTCACCGTGACGGGCGACCGGGTCGATGACCACGAGGAGCTGGTCGGAAGTCGCCACCTCGGTCCTGCCTCGCTTCCTCGGGTAGCATCTTTGTGCAAGAGCCCCTTGCGCTATTGCGCCAGGGGCTTCGTCTATTCCGGGGCATCCGGTCCGACGGTTGCGACCAACGACGGTCGCGGTGCACGCGGCGGTGGACCCTCCGCGTACGCCCCCGGACCTTGGACATGCCCCGCCCGGAAGGGGTGTACGCGCGTGCCCGCACTTGTGCTGCTCGGTGCTCAGTGGGGTGACGAAGGTAAGGGAAAGGCCACCGACTTGCTCGGTGGGTCGGTGGACTATGTGGTGCGCTACCAGGGCGGCAACAATGCCGGCCACACGGTGGTCGTGGGTGACCAGAAGTATGCGCTCCACCTCCTCCCTTCCGGGATCCTGTCACCTGGATGTACGCCCGTCATCGGAAACGGTGTCGTCGTCGACCCGTCGGTCCTGCTCTCCGAGCTGAGCGGTCTGAACGAGCGCGGCGTCGACACGTCCAAGCTCCTGATCAGCGGAAACGCGCACATCATCACGCCGTACAACGTCACCGTCGACAAGGTGACGGAACGCTTCCTCGGAAAGCGCAAGATCGGCACGACGGGCCGGGGTATCGGACCGACCTACGCCGACAAGATCAACCGCGTCGGCATCCGGGTGCAGGACCTCTACGACGAGTCGATCCTCGCCCAGAAGGTGGAAGCGGCCCTCGACGTCAAGAACCAGCTCCTCACCAAGCTGTACAACCGGCGTGCCATCGCCGCCGACCAGGTGGTCGAGGAGCTGCTGGGCTACGCCGAGCAGATCAAGCCGTACGTCGCCGACACCGTCCTGGTCCTCAACCAGGCGCTCGACGACGACAAGGTGGTCCTCTTCGAGGGCGGGCAGGGCACGCTGCTGGACATCGACCACGGCACGTATCCCTTCGTGACGTCGTCGAACCCGACGGCGGGCGGCGCCTGCACGGGCGCCGGCGTCGGCCCGACGAAGATCAGCCGTGTCATCGGCATCCTGAAGGCGTACACGACCCGTGTCGGCTCGGGGCCCTTCCCGACCGAGCTGTTCGACGAGGACGGCGAGGCCCTGCGCCGTATCGGCGGCGAGCGCGGTGTCACCACCGGCCGTGACCGTCGCTGCGGCTGGTTCGACGCGGTGATCGCCCGGTACGCGACCCGTGTGAACGGCCTGACCGACTTCTTCCTCACCAAGCTCGACGTCCTCACCGGCTGGGAGCAGATCCCGGTCTGTGTCGCCTACGAGATCGATGGTGAGCGCGTCGAGGAACTCCCTTACTCCCAGACGGACTTCCACCACGCGAAGCCGGTCTACGAGTACCTGCCGGGCTGGCAGGAGGACATCACGAAGGCCAAGACCTTCGCCGACCTCCCGAAGAACGCCCAGGCCTACGTCAAGGCCCTGGAGGACATGTCCGGCGCCCCGATCTCCGCGATCGGCGTGGGCCCCGGCCGCGACGAGACGATCGAGATCAACTCCTTCATCTGACGCGTGTCCTGTACCGGCCCGCTCGCCCTTCGGCGGGCGGGCCGCACGCATGTGTGCGGGGGTGGTCGCTTCCGGGCTGCGCTCGATGCGCAGGAGGTCAGTGTGGTGCGGGTGGCTCGGTGCAGAGCTCGCACCCGGCCGGCAGGCCGAGGCAGGGATGCAGGGACGCGCCGAGTCGGCGGTCGATGGACGCGCGCTCGGCGGTGGGATCGGGGGAGTCGGGCGGCGGGGTGAGGGCGTACGGCAGCGCAGTGGTCAGGACGGCGAGCGTGGTCGTGTCCTGTTCGGGGCCTCGGGGCCTCGGGGCAGGTGCGCGGTCACGTACTCGGTCAACCAGTGCCATGCCGTGTCGTGCCATGGGGAGGTCGGTCGCAGTACCGCGCTGTGCGCCAGCGTCGGCTCGAACCCGCTGCTTTGCGTGCGCTTAGAGTCACGCCAACAGGCACCAAGAGATCGCCCCCGCGGTGCGCCAACACCCGGGGGCTCGACACCAGGAGCTAACCCTCCCGATGCGTATCCATCGTACGACGCCCACGCGCGCCTTCTCCGTCTTCTCCAACGCTCTTCTCCGCGACCGGAGCATCTCCTGGTGCGCGGTAGGCGTACTGACGTACCTGTTGAGCCTGCCGAACGACGCCCGCGTCACCATCCGCACGCTCGCGGAACAGCGCAAGGAGGGGCGGGCGCGGATCGCTGCCGCCCTGCATGAGCTGGAGGACTCCCGGTATCTGCGGCGGGTGGTGCACAAGGATCGGCAGACGGGCCAACTCTTCACCGTCTACGAGGTGTTCGACACTCCGTACGAAGACGAGCCGCCGTCGGGTGAACTCGAAGAAGTCCAGAACCGGGCCTCCGGCGAGTCGGCCGACGCGGCGTCGGACGCTCCCCCTTCGGGGGAAAAGACCGGGGAAGAAGAACCTCCCTCTGGGACGCGGGGGCGAGCAGTGCGCAGGTGCGGGCGGCTCTGACGGAGGGGCTACCGTCCCGCGTGTACTCGCCGTGTGCCCTCGTGGAGAACCGCCTGCGCCGCAAGCGCCCCACAGCACCGGCGCCGGTCACGACCGTCGAGGTCGAGTCGCGCAAGCCAGGCGCGATCGCTTACAGGGAGGCCGCCCGGCGAGGTGGCGCGCTGGCCTGGGCGCTGCTGCGAGGACAGTCCGCGCCCGTGTAGCCGCACACAGACTCCCGGCCCGCTTCCGCGCACCGGGTGCACCAACGGAAAGGGATGCGATGACCGCATTGCTTGAACGGACCGACACGGTATACCGCCAGTATACTGCCGTCATGGCTGACACCACCGTCAAGGTCGACCCCGCTGTCCGTGACCGCCTCATGGTGCTCGCCCGGGAGCGTGGGATGACCATGCGTGATCTGATTGCCGAGCTGGCAGGGGCCACGCCCACCAGGGAGGAGCTGCTGAAGCGGTACGAGGAGACCAAGGCCTACTGCGAGACGCACTTCGGCGTGACACTCACGGACGAGGACCACGACAGAGTGGAGAAGGTCTGGCAGGACCTTGAGGCCGGCCGGCCCGTGGACAGCCTGTGAGCGCGCCGAGGACCGGGTCGACAGGTGTCGTCTTCGACGAGTCGGCCCTGCTGGCGCTTGACTCGGGGAACTCGCTTGCCTCGCAGTTCGTGTCGAACACCGAACACGGACCCACCCGGCACGCGTACGTACCGGCGCTCTGCCTGGCCGCTGCCGACGGGATGCGCAAGGGGCTCGCCGAGCACATCGGGGCGCTGCCCGCCGTCGAGATCGTCGAGCTGGACTTCGCGGCTGCCTCCACGGTGGGCGCGCTTCTGCGCGACGGAGTGGAGTGGCGGCTTGGCCACGCGGTCCACCTCTCCCGCCCGACCCCGGACTGGCCGGACGGCCGCCACATCCTGACCGTCGACCCCGGCCTGTACGCGGACATGCCTCTCGTGCGAACCATCAGGTTGCCGCGACAGCGGTGACCGCCGGTCGGGGTGGGGCCGTCGGTGCGGCCCCACCCCGACCAATGTGAGCCGACCCCGCCTCAGCTGAAGACGATCATCGACCCCTGGGCGAGGCTCCTCGTCGCCGCCGCGTGCAGACCCAGCCACACATGCCGTTCACGGGCGAACGGGCTCGGGTCGTACGGGGCGGGAAGCGCCGGTTCCTCCAACTCCGTGGGAGCGCGCGGTGGCTCGGGGGCGGCGGGTGGGTTGGCCGGGTCGATACCGATCGACGGCGCCACGAACTCCAGCTCCCGCAGCAGCGTCTGACAGGAGCCCAACGGGCCGCCGGCCTCCAGGAGTTCGTCGTTCGACAGCGGCTGCGGGAAGTCCACCGGGACGTACGCGCCCGCGTGGTCGTAGTGCCACACCAGGTGCGACTGCTGGGCCGTCGACTCGAACATCTCCAGCAACTGCTCGTAGTCACCGCCCAGTTCGTCGACCGGGGACACGGCGAGACCGGACACCTGGAGCAGATAGGCGCGGCGCAGGAAGTGCAGAGCGTCGTAGTCGAAGCCCGCGACCGGCGCCACCTCGCCGTTCAGGCCCGGCATGTACTGGTAGATCGGCACCGGTGGTAGTCCGGCCTCGCCCAGCGCCTTGTCGTAGAGGCCGAGTTCCTCGGCGAACGGGTTGTCGGGCGTGTGGCACAGCACGTCTACGAGCGGGACCAGCCACAGGTCACAGGCCAACAGTAAGCTCCTCGGGTCATCGGTGTGATGCAGGCAGCGTAGTCGGCGCGGGCGGACTGCCTCAGCCGTGCGGGTCCCTTGAATTCAGGCCTGATCCGCGCTCATCCGTCGGCCAGCCGCTCGAGCAGGCCGAGGGAGTGCGCGTTGTAGTCGGTGACCACGGCGTGCGCCGCGGTGGGATCGTGGTCGGCGAGGGCGTCGACCAGTTCGGTGTGCCCGGACCACAGGCGGCCCCTGAGGTCGGTGCCCCTGCGCAGGTGCTGGACCGCGCAGACCCAGGACCGCACCCGCAGCCGGTGCAGGAAGTCGGCGAGGTAGGGGTTGCCGAACAGGTTGCTCAGCTCGCGCCAGAAGCGCAGGTCGTAGCCGATGAGGATGTTCAGGTCGCCGGCGACGGCGGCACGCTGGGCCTCCTCGCCACGGCGGCGCACCGGCGCGAGCGCGGCGGTGCGGCGGGTGCCGTCCCCGGTCTTCACCCCGGCTTCGATGAGGCGGTGGAAGATGCTGTCGGTGACGAGGCTGCGGGCCTCGATCATGCCGCGGTAGTCGTCGAGGGAGTAGGCGTGGACCTCGAACCCGCGGTGCTGGACGGCGTCCAGGAGGCCCTGTGCCGACAGATCGACCAGGGCCTCGCGGACGGGGGTCGCGGAGACGCCGTACTGGTCGGCAATCTCCTTCACCGTGAACTCCTGCCCCGGCTGCAGTCGGCCGGCCAGCACCTCGTCGCGCAGCGCGTCCGCGATCTGCTGCCGCAGGGTGCTTCGGGTAACGGCGCCATTGCCGGACATGGTGGTCTGGGTCCCCCATCCGTGTACGGGTACGTGTTCCTCCTGAGCACGTCACCTTACGCGGTGGGGGTTCCCGGACTTCGGCACACAGGGTGGCCGGGCGCCGCTCGGGCAGGGACTCGCCCTGCCCGTCGCGCCGTCTACGCGGTGTACTCGTCCGCCACGGACAGCGCGGCGTCCAGGGCGGCGAGGCCCTCCTTGGCCTCCGCCTCGGTGATGTTGCAGGGCGGGACGACGTGCGTGCGGTTCATGTTGACGAAGGGCCACAGGCCGTTCGCCTTCGCGGTGGCGGCGAAGGCGGCCATCGGAGCGTTCGCCTCTCCGGCCGCGTTGTACGGCACGAGCGGCTCCCGGGTCTCGCGGTTCTTCACCAACTCCAGGGCCCAGAACATGCCGACGCCGCGCACCTCGCCCACCGACGGGTGCCGTTCGGCGAGTTCCCGCAGGCCCGGCTCGATGACCTGCGCGCCGACGACCGAGGCGTTCGCGACCACGCCCTCCTCGGCCATCACGTTGATCGTGGCGACGGCCGCGGCGCAGGCCAGCGGGTGCCCGGAGTAGGTCAGGCCGCCCGGGTAGGGCCGCTTCCCGAAGGTCTCGGCGATCTTCCCGGAGATGGCGACGCCGCCGAGCGGCACATAGCCGGAGTTCACGCCCTTGGCGAAGGTCATCAGGTCGGGGGTCACCTCGAAGAGGTCCGCCGCGAACCACTCGCCGGTGCGCCCGAAGCCGGCCATCACCTCGTCGAGGACGAAGACGATCCCGTACTTGTCGCACAGTTCACGCACGCCCGCGAGGTAGCCGCGCGGCGGAACCATGATCCCGGCGGTTCCGGGGATGGTCTCCAGGACGATCGCGGCGATGGTGCCGGGCCCCTCGAAGGCGATGGTCGTCTCCAGGTGCTCCAGTGCCCGCTCGCACTCCTGCTGCTCGGTCTCGGCGTAGAAACGCGAGCGGTACAGGTACGGCGCCCAGAAGTGCACCACGCCCGCCGTGCCGCTGTCGGAGGGCCAGCGGCGCGGGTCGCCGGTGATGTTCACGGCCTGCTGGGTGCCGCCGTGGTACGAGCGGTACGCGGACAGCACCTTGGGCCGGCCGGTGTGGAGCCGTGCCATGCGCACGGCGTGCTCGATCGCGTCGGCGCCGCCGTTGGTGAAGAAGATCTTGTCGAGGTCGCCGGGGGTGCGCTCGGCGATCAGCCGGGCGGCTTCCGACCGGGCCTCCACGGCGAAGGCGGGCGCGAACGTGGCCAGTTTGGCGGCCTGTTCCTGGATCGCGGCGACGACCTTCGGGTGCTGGTAGCCGATGTTGGTGTAGACGAGCCCGCTGGTGAAGTCGAGGTAGCGGTTGCCGTCGTAGTCCCAGAAGTACGACCCTTCCGCACCGGCGACGGCGAGCGGGTCGATGAGCTCCTGCGCTGACCAGGAGTGGAAGACGTGCGCACGGTCCGCGGCCTTGACGGCGGCGCCGGCCTGGGGGTCGGTCTGAGGCGTCATGCGGCTGAGGGTAGGTGCCCGGGTCGCGGGCGGTACATGGGCGTCCTGTCTGCGGTCGGTGGCATTCCGCGACAGGTTGTCGCGTGCCGACGTGCCTTCGGGCAGGTGGTCCGCCCGGACCGTAGGGGTGCGGGAGTGCTCCCCGGCGGTACTCGACGACATCGACGGGCCCGTTACGGAACCGTAGACACCGTTCTGGCCGACTCCCCCTGCGAGAGCACTATCCTCTGGCTGTCGCTCACATCAGGGGGGAAGGTGAACGCGGCGATGGAGAAGCTGGGGGCGGGGGATCCGCAGCGGATCGGGGCTTACCGGCTGCTCGCCCGGCTCGGGGCCGGTGGCATGGGGAGCGTGTATCTGGCCCGGTCCGACCGGGGCCGTACCGTTGCCGTGAAGCTCGTACGGCGGGAGCTGGCCGAGCAGGATGAGTTCCGGGCCCGCTTCCGGCAGGAGGTGCAGGCGGCACGGCAGGTCGGCGGCCACTGGACGGCGCCCGTCCTCGATGCCGACACCGAGGCCGCCATTCCCTGGGTGGCCACCGGGTACGTGGCCGGACCCACCCTCCAGACCGTCGTCTCGCACGACCACGGCGCCCTGCCGGAGCGGTCCGTCCGTGTCCTGGCCGCCGGACTCGCCCATGCCCTCATGGACATCCACGCCGCCGGGCTCATCCACCGCGACCTCAAACCCTCCAACATCCTGGTGACCATCGACGGGCCCCGGGTCATCGACTTCGGCATCGCCCGCGCCCTGGAGACCCTCACCGGAGACGGGCTCACTCGTACCGGCGCGCTCGTCGGGTCGCCCGGGTTCATGGCACCCGAGCAGGTGCGTGGCGACCGCGTCACACCCGCGTGCGACGTCTTCTGCCTGGGGTCCGTCCTCGCGTACGCCGCCACGGGCGCCCTTCCCTTCGGCACCGCGGGCAGCGGGGTGCACGCCCAGATGTTCCGCATCGCGCAGGAGGACCCCAACCTGACGGGCATGCCCGAGGAACTCGCCGATCTGGTACGGGACTGCCTGCGCAAGGACCCGGCCGCACGACCCACACCGGCACAGGTCCTGCGACGGACCGGAGCCGCTGACACCCTCTCCGAGGGGCGGAGTCGGGACCCCTGGCTGCCCGGCACCTTGGTCGCCCAGCTCGGGCGTCAGGCCGTGCGGCTGCTGGACACGGAGAATCCGGAGGAGGGCGCGGAGACGGGGACCCCGGCCCGTCCGACGGCACCGGAGAGGCCGGCCGGGGGCGCGGCGGATCCGGTCGGCGGTGCGGCCGGTGCCGGGCCGGGCGTGACTGCCGTCGGCCCGCACGCGGTGGACGCCGGGGGAGCGGTGAGCGCCGCGAGGCAGGTGCCCGGTCCCGGCGGTGGGACCCCGGCCCTCCCCGTCGACCTTGCCAAGCAGCAGAGGACGGCCTCGGCGGCCGGGGCCCCCGAGGCCTCCCCGGAGCACGCACCGGCGTCCGACACCCCGGACGGGGCCGGCCCGCCTGCACCCGGGCAGCCCGCCGCCTTCGGCCGGCCGCCCACCCAGGTCGTCGGTTCCGGCCCCACACCCCCGCCGGGTGTCCCGCCCGCCGCCCACCCGGCCTACGGCTACCCGCAGCAGCACCCCCAGCCCCCGGCGTACGGCCCCCCGCAGGGCGGGGGAGGCTGGGGCGGCGCTCCGGTTCCGGGCTACGGACCCGCGGTCGGCTCGACACCGCCCTACGGCCCGCCGCCGTACGGGGCGCACCCCTACGGTGACCCGGGACAGCAGGAACCCCGGCGACGAAGCAGCCGCTCCACCGTCGCGCTGCTCGTCGTCGCCCTGGTCGTCGCGCTCGGCGCGGGTGGCTCGGTGTACGCGCTGATGAGCGGCGACGGGACCGGCGGAGGCGACGGCGACCGCCCGACGCCCACCGTCGCGGCGCCCACGAGCCCAGGCCCGGTCACGTCCGAGCCCTCCACCCCGGCCACTTCGGCCCCCGTCTCGAAGTCGCCCGACGCGGGCACCGTCCCCGAGGCCTACTTGGGCACCTGGACCGCCGGCCTCGACAACCCCGGCGGGCACAGCACCCGCCGCCTGGTCATCCAGCAGGGCGAGGTCGGTGACACCGTGCTCTCCATGACGGCGGACGGCCCGGCCGACCAGGGCACGTACCACTGCGTCTTCCAGGCGAAGCTGGCCCGGCGGCCCACGGCCGGCGGCCCGTTGGAGGTCGGGCCGTCCACGGTCACGGTCGGTGAACCGGCGTCCTCCTGCACCCCGGGCGAGGCGACGGAGTTGACGATCCTGCCGGACGGTCGCCTCAAGCGGGTGAACACGACCAACGGCAAGTCCCTGACCTTCACCAAGGGCGGCTGAACGCGGCCGGGAGGCTTCGCTGTCGGCCCGTCAGCGCCTTCCTGTCCGGCGATCGGGCTATCGCGCCTCCGGCGGACGCTGCCGCGGCATGTTCGGCCGGGTCCCCGTCGGCGGCGCGAACCTCACCGGCATCGTGCCCTCCGCCCGCGGCGCGGCCACCGCCACGGTCTGGACGCCCAGCGGCGCCGACCCCGTCCGGAACTCCACCATCCAGTCCGTGGTCTCCGCCCGCACCAGGTCCAGTACGTCGTCCGAGAAGCGCCGCAGCACCGAGAGGCAGCGCTCCGCCGCCTCTCCCGCGGTCCCCTCCGACGGTCCGAGCACCTCCCGCACGCTCTCCGTCGCCCAGTCGAACTGCAGGGCCCGCAACCGCCGTTGTACGGCCTGTGCGGTCGCCACGTCCCTCATCCACCCGGACGTCACCCCGAAGAACCGGTCCGCGGCCACGCACGCCACCCCGAGCAACAGCGACAAATACGCCCAGGGCGCGACCCCCGCCATCACCCCGGTCATGTCGAGCAACGGAAGCGCGGCGCCGCAGACCGCCCCGAGCGCAGCGCCCCCGCGCAGCGCCTGCGCCCCCCGCCGCTTCCACACCCGGTCCGCGAGATACCAGGCCACCGTCTCCAGCGCCCTGTCCTCCACCCACCGGTACAGCTCGTCGAGCCGTTGCGCGGGCTCTCCCCAGTCGCCGTGCGGGAACGGCCGCCCCATGAGGTCGCCCGGCCGCAGCCCCGCCGCACCGTCGCCCCGCCCGCTCTGGGGCGGCCCCTCGGGCTGCATCTCCGGCTGACTCACCCGGCACTCCCTACGTACGGCTATGACGTTTTCGCGATGCACACTCAGCAGGTGTGCGCGATGCCCCCACCGTGCACGATCCGCGATTTCCCGCTGACGCACGGTGCTGAAGCGCCGCACCCTTCCTACCGCCCGATGGGTGGTGAGGGCCCGGGTTTCACTGCTTTTCCGCTCGGAAGTGGGGCTTGGGTAGGTATGGGGCAGCGGTCAAAGTCACTCGAAAGGGTGTCGCTGCGGGACCGGTCCGAGTCCGGACGGACTACCGCAGCGATCGTTCCGGTGACCACGTAGGCTCGTGCCAGGCGGCAAACCCCGCCCTGACAGCCGTGCGAAACCCTGACAGCCGACCGTACGAAACCAGGAGCTCATCGTGATTCCCGGTGGTGGCCAGCCCAACATGCAGCAGTTGCTCCAGCAGGCCCAGAAGATGCAGCAGGACCTCGCCAACGCTCAGGAGGAGCTGGCGCGGACCGAGGTCGACGGCCAGGCGGGCGGTGGCCTGGTGAAGGCCACGGTCACCGGCGCGGGCGAACTGCGCGCCCTCGCGATCGACCCGAAGGCGGTGGACCCGGAGGACACCGAGACCCTCGCCGACCTGATCGTCGCGGCCGTCAAGGCGGCCAACGAGAACGCGCAGGCGCTCCAGCAGCAGAAGCTCGGCCCGCTGGCTCAGGGCCTGGGCGGCGGCATCCCCGGCCTGCCGTTCTGAGTTAACCGGGCCGTCCCTTTTGAGAGGGGAGAGGCCAACTACCGTACGTACCAAGAAACGAGCCCATACGGTACGTACCGAGAAGCTCTTTCGCGAAAGGCAGTCCGTTGTACGAAGGCGTGGTCCAGGACCTTATCGACGAGCTGGGGCGACTGCCCGGCGTCGGTCCCAAGAGCGCGCAGCGGATCGCCTTCCACGTCCTGCAGGCCGAGCCGGCCGACGTCCGCCGTCTCGCCCAGGCTCTGCTGGAGGTCAAGGCGAAGGTCCGCTTCTGCGCGACCTGCGGGAACGTCGCGCAGGAGGAGCTGTGCGGCATCTGTCGCGACGCGCGCCGCGACCCGTCGGTGATCTGCGTGGTGGAGGAGCCGAAGGACGTGGTCGCGATCGAGCGCACCCGCGAGTTCCGGGGGCGCTACCACGTCCTGGGCGGCGCGATCAGCCCGATCGAGGGTGTGGGCCCGGACGACCTGCGTATCCGGGAGCTGCTCGCGCGCCTGGCCGACGGCGCGGTCACCGAGCTGATCCTGGCCACGGACCCGAACCTGGAGGGCGAGGCCACGGCCACGTATCTCGCCCGCATGATCAAACCCATGGGCCTCAAGGTCACCCGCCTGGCCAGCGGCCTCCCGGTGGGCGGCGACCTGGAATACGCGGACGAGGTCACCCTCGGCCGCGCCTTCGAGGGGAGACGACTCCTAGATGTCTGACGCCACGCTGCACTCGACGACGCAGCACCCGGACGACTTCGCGGTGCAGATCGCGGACCAGATCGAGAGCTTCCTGGTCGCCGTCACGGAGGTCGCGAGAGGGGACGAGCCGGACTCGGCGATCCCCTTCCTCCTGCTGGAGGTCTCCCAGCTGCTTCTGGCGGGCGGTCGCCTCGGCGCCCACGAGGACATCGTGCCGGAAGAGCGCTACGAGCCGGACCCGGGCCCGGAGCCCGACGTGGACGAGCTGCGTGAGCGCCTCGCCGCCATGCTGGACCCGGTCGACGTCTACTCGGAGGTCTTCGACCCGTACGAGCCGCGCAAGGCCCCGGTCCCGGCCCGTATCTCGGACGACCTGGCGGACGTCATCACGGACCTGCGCCACGGCATGGTCCACTACCGCGCCGGCCGCACCACGGAGGCACTGTGGTGGTGGCAGTTCTCGTACTTCTCCAACTGGGGCTCCACGGCGTCCGCGGCGCTCCGCGCCCTCCAGTCGCTGGTCGCGCACGTGCGGCTGAACCAGCCGCTGGAGGAACTCGACGGCCTCGACACCGACCAGGATCTTGGCGACGACACGCTGGCGGAGGAGGCGGGCCGGGTCATGGCACAGGAGATCGCGGGGCCGCTGGGGCTGCGGTCGGTCAAGTGACGCTTCCCGCGGCCTGACGTCAGTCGGCGGATCCCGGTGGGCCGTCGTTCTCGTGGACCAGCAGCCGGAACCCGATGCTCCGTACGGTCTCGATCGTGACCGCACCCGCAAGTTTCCAGCGCAGCCGCGCCATGTGCACGTCCAGGGCGTTCGTCGGGCCGTGCCAGTCCGTGCCCCAGACCTCCTTCAGGATCTGCCGACGTGTCTTCAGCACCCCGGGCGCCTCGGCCAGGCATGCGAGCAGGTCGTACTCCTTGAGCGCGAGCGCGACTTCCTCGCCGTCCACATGGACGCGGGCGGTCCTGCGGTCGATCGTCAGACGGGTGCCGTAGCGGTCCGGCAAGTCGCCGGGCCGCCTGCGCGGACGGGGCTGTCGCACCACCGCCCTGATGCGCCCGAGCACCTCGCTCACCTCGAACGGCTTCCACAGGTGGTCGTCGGCGCCCAGTTGGAGGCCGAGGACCCGGGCCGCCTGGTCGCCGCGCGCGCAGATCACGATGACCGGCACGTGGCTGCGCTCCCGCAGTGCCCGGAGAACGGCCGGGCCGTCCTCGCCCGGCAGCCCGAGATCGAGGAGTACGAGGTCGTACGGGCCCGGGTGGGTCAGCGCCGCAGCGCCCGTGGTGACCCATTCCATCCAGCCGTCCGGCAGTGTCCGCCGGAGCGAATCGGCGACCGCCTCGTCGTCTTCCACCAGGAGTACGCGCACGGGTCGCACCCTAATGCGGGAGATCCGATGCGCGGGCTTCTTTTGTGACACACGGCACTTTCTCGCGTAGCACGCCTGAGCCGGGGCAGACGCCGTGGCGGAGCGGCCGGAGAGGCGTGGCGGAAGGCGGTGGTGAAAGCGATGGCGAAACCGTCGTCCATCCGTGGTGCGCCAGGAGAAAACCAGGGTGATACCGGAGTGGGCGGGATATCTCACCATGCGGTATCCCAGAAGCGGAATTCGGTCGCTCGATAGACTGAGCCGACCGCACCGCACCTGCGCGGGGGCGGAAAGAGACGGACTGAGCGAGGAGCGCACGTGGGCCTTGTCGTGCAGAAGTACGGAGGTTCCTCCGTTGCCGATGCCGAGGGCATCAAGCGCGTCGCCAAGCGGATCGTGGAAGCGAAGAAGAACGGCAACGACGTTGTCGTGGTCGTTTCCGCGATGGGCGACACGACGGACGAGCTGATCGATCTCGCCGAGCAGGTTTCCCCGATTCCTGCCGGGCGTGAACTCGACATGCTGCTGACCGCCGGAGAGCGGATCTCCATGGCGCTGCTGGCCATGGCGATCAAGAACCTGGGGCACAAGGCCCAGTCGTTCACCGGCAGCCAGGCAGGTGTCATCACCGACTCGGTCCACAACAAAGCCCGGATCATCGATGTCACGCCGGGTCGTATCCGGACCGCGCTGGACGAGGGCAACATCGCCATCGTGGCCGGTTTCCAGGGCGTCAGCCAGGACAAGAAGGACATCACCACGCTGGGGCGCGGCGGGTCCGACACCACGGCCGTCGCTCTCGCGGCGGCCCTCGACGCCGAGGTGTGCGAGATCTACACCGACGTCGACGGTGTGTTCACCGCCGACCCGCGCGTGGTGAAGAAGGCCCGGAAGATCGACTGGATTTCGTTCGAGGACATGCTCGAACTGGCCGCGTCCGGGTCCAAGGTGCTGCTCCACCGCTGTGTGGAGTACGCGCGCCGCTACAACATCCCGATCCACGTCCGCTCCTCCTTCAGCGGGTTGCAGGGCACGTGGGTCAGCAGCGAGCCACTCGTTCAAATGACGCAGCAGCAAGGGGACAAGAAGGTGGAGCAGGCCATCATCTCCGGTGTCGCGCACGACACCTCCGAGGCCAAGATCACGGTCGTCGGCGTGCCGGACAAGCCGGGCGAGGCTGCCTCGATCTTCCGCGCCATCGCGGACGCCGAGATCAACATCGACATGGTCGTGCAGAACGTGTCGGCCGCCGCGACCGGTCTCACGGACATCTCCTTCACGCTCCCCAAGACCGAGGGGCGCAAGGGAATCAGCGCCCTGGAGAAGGCCAGGACCGCGATCGGTTTCGACTCGCTGCGCTACGACGACCAGATCGGCAAGATCTCGCTCGTCGGCGCAGGCATGAAGACGAACCCGGGGGTCACGGCGGCCTTCTTCGAGGCGCTGAGCGACGCGGGCGTGAACATCGAGCTGATCTCGACCTCCGAGATCCGCATCTCGGTGGTGACGCGCGCGGACGACGTTCCGGGGGCGGTCCGCGCGGTGCACACCGCGTTCGGCCTGGACTCCGAGAGCGACGAGGCCGTCGTCTACGGGGGCACCGGTCGATGACCGGCCTCCCCCGCGGGGGCTCGGCGCGCACGAAGCAGGCCGGCCTCCCGTTCGGAGGTACGGGTCGTACGGAGCGCCGATGACGGCGCGGGCGGGGAAGCCGACGCTCGCTGTCGTGGGCGCGACCGGGGCCGTGGGCACGGTCATGCTCCAGATCCTGTCCCAGCACGCGGACATCTGGGGCGAGATCCGTCTGATCGCCTCGCCGCGCTCGGCCGGCCGCAAGCTGGCCGTGCGCGGGGAGCAGGTCGAGGTCGTGGCGCTCGACGAGGAGGCGCTCTCCGGCGTCGACGTGGCGATGTTCGACGTACCCGAGGAGATCGCTCAGCAGTGGGCGCCGGTCGCCGCCACCAAGGGCGCGGTCGTGGTGGACAACTCGAGCGCGTTCCGGATGGACCCCGACGTCCCCCTCGTCGTTCCGGAGGTCAATCCGCATGCCGCCCGGGTGCGTCCGCGCGGCATCATCGCCAACCCCAACTGCACGACGCTCTCGATGATCGTGGCCATCGGCGCGCTGCACGCCGAGTTCGGGCTGCGTGAGCTGGTCGTCTCCTCGTGTCAGGCCGCCAGCGGCGCGGGACGCGCGGGCATCGACACGCTGCGGCAGCAACTGTCGCTCGTCGCGGGCACGGAACTGGGGACGACCCCCGGTGACCTGCGGTGCGCGGTGGGCGACAACACGGGGCCGTTCCCGGAGCCGGTCGCGCTGAACGTCGTGCCATGGGCCGGTTCGCTGCGCGAGGACGGGTGGTCCTCGGAGGAGATGAAGGTCCGCGACGAGTCTCGCAAGATCCTGGGGCTGCCGGACTTGCCCGTGGCCGTCACCTGCGTACGCGTGCCGGTGGTCACCGCACACTCCGTCACGGTGCACGCCCGCTTCGAGGACGAGGTCACGGTCGACCGTGCCCGCGAGATCCTCGCCACCGCGCCCGGCGTCGTCCTCTTCGACAACCCGGCGGCGGGTGAGTTCCCCACGCCCGCGGACGTGGTGGGCACGGACCCGACCTGGGTGGGCCGGGTACGCCGTGCCCTGGACGATCCGACCGCGCTCGAACTGTTCGTGTGCGGCGACAATCTACGCAAGGGCGCGGCGTTGAACACGACGCAGATCGCCGAGTTGGTGGCTGGGGAGTTCGCCGCGCTGTAAAAGCCCTGCCCCTGTGCGCGCGGCGCCTGATGCCCGGTGGCCCGCCTGGCCGTTGATCGAATCTTTGTAGGATCTGTGAAAATCCGACCGGGGTCGATCGGTGGCTGGGACCGCTTGAATGGACGCCTTTGGGCATTCGAAGATTTGTTTCCCCGTCCCTGCAACTGCGCGCAGGCCGGGGAACGTCTTTGCGGTCACCCTTCGGGGGGCTGGGTGCCGCCAAATGGGGCATAAGGGAAGAGTTGGTGCGCATGAATGCATTTGACGCACAGTCTGGTGCGCTGGGGGGCGTACTTCGAGACGTGCGGGCGGACATGCCGCCGAACTCGAACGTGATGCCTGTCGCGTACAACCCTGACGGGGGGAGACGTGTCCAACAGGCGTGGCAGAGGTACTCGAATTCACCGCGGTACGGGCGAGAGGCACGGTTCTTCGCCCGCCAAGCCGCCCCCGTGCGCCCGGCGGCTTGCCGGTGATCGCCCCCATGCCCGCTGCGCGGCCGCCCGCCCGCATTCCGAACCAGCGTGACGGCGCTGATGACACACCGGCCGCCGGTACCACGGTCGATCATCTGACCGAGACCTATCGCACCCACTACCGCTCCCTTCTGGGTCTCGCGGCACTCCTCCTCGACGACACCGCGTCCTGCGAGGACGTCGTCCAGGAGGCGTTCATCCGCGTCCACTCGGCGCGCAAACGCGTCCGTGACCCGGAGAAGACGCTCGCGTATCTCCGTCAGACCGTCGTCAACCTCTCGCGTTCGGCGTTGCGCCGCCGCATACTCGGCCTGAAGCTGCTGTCCAAGCCCATGCCGGACATGGCCAGCGCCGAGGAGGGCGCGTACGACCAGTTGGAGCGCGACTCCCTGATCAGAGCGATGAAGGGACTCCAGCGCCGCCAGCGCGAGGTTCTGGTGCTGCGCTATTTCGCCGACATGACCGAGGCTCAGGTGGCTGAGACACTGGGGATATCGCTGGGGTCGGTGAAGGCGTACGGCTCGCGCGGTATCGCGGCACTCCGCATCGCCATGGGGGCGTCGGTATGAGCGGGCGCGACAAGCGGCGCGACTCCTTCCGCGGGCGCAACTCCCACGAACGACACGAACCCTACGCGTGGCGCGAGCCGACGGACCGGCCGGAGCCTCACGAGGACCACCACGAGCAGCATGCTGGGAACGGAACTGTGAACCACCGCCCCGAGGACCAGGAACGGTCCGAAGCCGGACCGGACCACGCGGCTCCCGCCGCCGAAACCGACCGCCCCGATGCGGGCCGTGGCGACCTTCCCGCGGGACGGGACCGGCTGGCCGCCGTACTCGGAGGGCTCGCTCCACGCGGCCCCGGTGCGGACTTTGGGACCTCCGGCGCCGGAGCGCCGAAGGCCGGGGACCCCGATGACCTCGAAACGGCGCTCGAAGGACTCGGCACGGACGAACGCGCGCTGCGGCGGATGCTGCACGACTCGGTCGGCGACATCGAGCCGCGCGAGGGCAGCCTGGAGTTTCTGCGGCGCGCGGTGCCCGCCCGGCGGGCCCGCAAGCGGCAGGCCGTGGTCGGCATGGCGGCCGCCGCGCTGTTCGTCGGCACGGCGATCCCGGCCCTCGTCCATGTCTCTCACGCCACCGGTTCCAACGCCGACCCGTCCATCGCCGGCCATGCCTCGCAGGCCGCCCAGGGCGGCACCGGCACCGGCAAGGGCAAGGGGGGCTCGGGAGGCGACTCCAGCGGCTCGGACGACTCCCCCGCCACGACCAAGGACAAGGACGAGGAGAAGGCCAAGGGCGAGGACGCTCCCGACGGCAAGAAGGGCAAGCGCAGGAGTGCGACCGGCGGCGGTGCCGACGGGGCCGACCCGACCGCCGCCGCGCGGAGCGCACGGGCGTGTACGGCGGGCCAGCTCGGCGCGGCGACCGCGAGCGTGGGCGCCCCGGACTCCACGGGCGCGGTCTACGGCACCTTCCGCACGGTCAACGTCTCGACCACGAGCTGTACCGTCTCGGGCATCGGTAGCGTGTCCACGGTCGTCCAGGGCGCGGCGGACCCGGCCAGGATCAGCGTGCTGAACCATGTCGCCGGCGACGCGGCCGCAGCTCTGCCCGAGCCGTCCCTGGGTGTCTCCTCGCTGGTGCTCATGCCCGGTGCGGCATACGAGGTCAAGTTCGCCTGGGTCCCCTCGGAGACCTGTCCGACCACGGGCGGCCCGGGCGGCGACGGCGGCACAGGTGGCACGGGCGGCTCGGGCGACGCGGGCGGCGATGCCGGGGGCCCGTCCCCGGACCCCAGCCCCACGCCCAGCAGTGACGAGAGCGACGGCACACCCATGCAGAGCGGTGACCTGTCACCTCAGTTGGTGATGGCGGACGGCATGGCCGACGGCAGCGTGGTGGTCTCCCACACCCCGGCGACCGGTTCCGGGACCGCCAGCGTGACGATCCCCAACGCCTGTGCCGGCACGGTCTACCGCACGGGGATCCTGGCGGCGGACTGAACCGAGCGGCGCCTCGCCCGCGGTACGCGGCCGGGGGTCAGGACACGGACTGTGCCTGGCTCCCGGCGGCGTCCGCCTGCTGCTGCTCGGCCGGACCGGCACTCCCGGAGGCCGCCGCCTCGCCGCCGGCCTCCGCTCCCTCCGACAGGATGCCCAGCTCCGCGTCCCGGACGGACTCCGCCTCACGTCGCAGCAGTCGGAACCACATGAAGACCGTGAAGCCTGCGAAGACGAACCATTCACCGGTGTAGCCCAGGTTCTGGAACGCCTTCAGGTCCAGCCCGGACCCCTGAGGCGCCGCCGCCGGTACCGCCTTCATTCCGCTGTCGGCCTTGTCGAGGGTGACCCATGCGTCGTACATGTCGTACGGCACCAGGTTCACCAGTGACGCCGTGCTGATAGCCGCGGTCTGCCCGGCCGGCAGGCCGCCGTTCGCCCCGGGGCTCTCCGACGCCTGCAGAGCGCCGGTGACGGTGACCTCGCCGGTCGGCGCGGCCGGAGCCTTCGCGGGGTCCGCGTCACCTGGCAGCCAGCCGCGGACGACCGGCAGCGCCCTTCCTGAGTCGGTGCGCAGCATGGTCAGCACATAGAACCCGTGCTTGTTGTCCAGCTCCCGGTCCGGCACCAGTAGCTGCTTCCCGTACCGTCCGGTGGCCGTGGCCTGCCTCCCGGACGTCTTCATGTCCACCGGAAGCAGCTCCGCGAGCGGCCGGGGCGCCTCTTTCCGGTTCGCCGTGGCCTGCTCGCTCACCGTGCGATGGTCCTGCACCCGGTCCTCGAACCGGCCCAACTGCCACGACCCCATGAAGATGCAGAAGGGGATGGCCAGCAGCACGAAGACGTTGATCGCCCACCAGCGGGGCGTCAGCAGAAATCGGTACACGCCCTCAACGGTACGGTGCCTCCCCTGTGGTCCCGCTTGCGGGGCCCGGCGTACGGGGCGTACGGGGCATACACGCGTGCCCCGTACGCCGCACAGCGGCCGGCGCCGCCCCTCTCACCTGCCCAGATGCCGCTCGGCGAAGTCCAGCTCCAGCCGGACCTGCTTGATCCGTTCGTCGACCACCAGCGAGCCGTGCCCCGCGTCGTACCGGTACACCTCGTGCACCGCGTCCCGCGCCGCGAGGCGGTCCACGTAGTTCTCGATCTGGCGGATCGGGCACCGGGGGTCGTTCACCCCCGCCGAGATGTACACCGGGGACTTCACCGCATCGACGTACGTGAGCGGCGACGACGCCTCGAACCGCTCCGGAACCTCCTCGGGCGTGCCCCCGAGCAGCGTCCGGTCCATGGCTTTCAGTGCCTCCATCTCGTCGTGGTACGCCGTGACGTAGTCCGCGACCGGTACCGCCGCGATACCGACCGCCCACGCGTCCGGCTGCGTGCCGAGCCCGAGCAGCGTCAGATAGCCGCCCCATGAACCGCCCGTCAGGACGATCCGCTCCGGATCCGCGAGCCCGGACGACACCGCCCACTCCCGTACCGCCGCGATGTCCTCCAGCTCGATCAGCCCGACCCGGTGCCTGAGGGCGTCCGTCCACTCACGCCCGTACCCCGTCGAGCCCCGGTAGTTGACCCGCACCACCGCGTACCCGTGGTCCACCCAGGCTGCCGGGCCCGCCGCGAACGAGTCGCTGTCGTGCCAGGTCGGACCGCCGTGGATGTCGAAGACCGTCGGCAGCGGCCCCCTCGCCCCCGCGGGCTTCTGCACCAGCGCGTGGATACGGCCGCCCGGCCCGTCCACCCACACGTCCTCCACCGGCACCGAACCCGGCGACCTCATCCCGGGCGGGTCCAGCACGACCTCGCCCGACGTCGACCGCACCACCGGCGGCTCGGCCGCCGACGACCACAGGTACTCCACGGTCCCGTCGGGCCGGGCCGTCGCCCCCGACACCATGCCGGGCGGCGTCGCCACCCGCACCAGCTCACGCGTCGAAAGGTCGTAGCGGAACAGTTCGCTGCGCGCCTCGAAGCTGTGCACGACCAGCAGCGCGGAGCCGTCCGGATACCACTCCGCGGCCACGTCGCCCGGCAGCTCCAGCGCCAGGTCCGTCTCCTCGCCCGAGGCGACGTCCCACACCAGCGGCTCCCATCGGCCGCGCCGCTGGTGGCCGATCAGCAGCCGCGCGTCCCCGTCGACCGGAGCGAAGCCCAGCACCTCCAGGCCCAGCTCGACCGTGCCGCCCTTGGTGTCGTCCAGCTCCGCCACCGTCGAACCGTCCGGCCGCAGCACGCGCAGCGCCGAGTGCATCGCGTCGCCGTGCTCGGTGTGCTCGATCGCGATCAGCGAGCCGTCACGTGAGAGGTCGCCCACCCCGGCCGACTCCCGGTGCCGGTAGACCTCCGCCGGGTCCTGACCGGCCCGCACCAGGTGGATCGTCGACCCGTCCTGGTCGGTCGAGCGGCCGACGACGGCCGTGTGCCCGTCCCGTCCGATCGCGAGCCCGGCGGGATAGGACGGTTCGAGCCCGGGAGCCGCCGGCTGGTCGGCACCGGAGGTGGCGGGTCCGGAGGCGTCGGTGTCGGGCGCGAACCGCTGGCGTCTCCAGATCCCGAACTCGTCGCCGTCCTTGTCGTCGAACCACCAGATCCACTCGCCGTCCGGCGAGAGAACACCGTCCGTGGTGCCGTTCGGCCGCTTGGTGACCTGCCGCTGGTGACCGGTCTTCCGGTCCCAGGCGTACAGCTCGTACGTCCCCGTCGCGTTCGAGACGAACAGCGAGCGGTGCGGCGCGTCCTCCGCCCAGTCGGGCAGCGACACCCGCGGCGCCCGAAAACGCTTCTCCCAGTCCGGCATGTCCTCGCCGCGCTCGGGCGAGGTGGACCCGTTGCTCTCAGTCATGGCCCCATAGTGCCTGGCGCGGCCGACTTTCCGCGGCGGAGGCCCCAAGCCTGTGGATAACTCGCCCGGTAAAAGCCGCGCCCATGAACGATTCCGCGCATGCCGGCACAGCACAGCACAGCACAGCACGGCGCCTGCCGCCCGCCGCCAAACTTCGGCTTCCGGGGGACGGCGGTCCTAGGCCCCGAAGGGCGTCTCCTGGCGCCTGCGCCCCAGAAGCTCCGCCAGGCCGCGGCGCGTGGCCGCCACGACCACCCGGTCCTCGGGGCGCAGGACGTAGTTCGAGGGCAGGCTCCAGATCAGACCCGAGGGCCGGTCGGGGGTGTTCGTCGCCGGGGCGGGTGCCTGGTTCCGGTCCCCGGGCGCGGTGGTGTCCAGGGCGAGCACGCGCCACGCCCCCGCGTGGAACGCCTCGGCGACCGTCCGCCCCTCCAGTTTCGGATGCCCGGCCACGTCCACGGCCGCGAACACCAGGACCTGCCGCTCCACGGGGATCGCGCCGAGGATCTGCCGCCCCAGCATGGCCCCGGCGAACGCGGGCGCGGCCAGGTGGGACACGCTGCGGCTGCGGGTCAGGGCGTTCGGGTGCGCGGCGCGCAGGGTGCGGTAGACCGCGGTCGCGAAGTCGTCGTCGTACAGGCGCAGGACGACCGGGAGGTCGGGGCGCACGGAGCGCGCGTACAGCACGGCCTCCAGGTTCGTGGTGTCCACGCTGGTCAGTGCGAGCAGTGCGTGCGCCCGGTAGATCTTGGCGGCTTCCAGGACGCCTTCCTGTGTCACGTCGCCGAGCACGACGGGCACCCGCAGCCGCCGTGCCGTCGCCAACCCGCGTGCCTCCGGGTCCTCTTCCACGCACACCACCGGGATCTTCAGTTCCCGCAGCCGGGTCATGACCCGTGTGCCGATCTTGCCGAGGCCGAGCAGCACCACGTGTCCGGACAGCCCGCGCGGCGGCCTGCGCAGCGCGGCGCCGTTACGGAAGGTGCCGAGTGCCTCCAGCACGGCCGCCAGCAGCACGGGCAGCAGCAGCAACCCGACGAGCCCTGACAGCAGTTGCAGGATCTGCCGTCCGGTGGGCTCACCGATGGCCGGGTCGTCGATCGCGAACAGGTCGAGCAGCGTCAGGTACACAGCACGCAACGGGTGTTCGCCGGTGACCGCGACCGACGCGATCGCGAGTGCGACCACACAGCCCACGAGACCCGCGAAAGACCAGCGCAGCCGCGGCGACAGCAGCGAGCCGAGCGGTACGACGCTGCGCCTGGTGGGAAGAACGGGGCCCGTGTACGAGACGGTCTCCAGGACGACGGTGCCGCGTCCGGTGGCTTGCGCGACCGCGCTTTCGTCGGGCAGGAGTTGCGGCCCTTGTTCGCCGCTGTTCTCGGAACCGTCGGTGCCGGCGGTTTCGCCGGCCGTCGTGGACAGCAGCGCCAGGGTGCACAGTCCGTGGTCGGCGACCCGGCCGGGCCCGGCCGGCGGGCGTTCCACGGCCCGCAGCATCAGCCCCTCCGTCTGAACGACCTTGGTGGTGCCGGCGACGGCGGTCGCGGCCAGCGCGGGCGCGGCCGTGTCGGCGTCGGACAGGACGGTCGTGGACGCGTCGAACACACCTGGTTCGCCGCCGGGCCCACCGGATGCCAACGCCGCTGCCTGGTCGAGGAGTTCCTCGATGTGCTGCCCCAGCCGCCGGTTGTAGAGCCGCAGGACGAGCCGCAGCCGCGGGTTGAGGCGGCGGGCGGTGAGCGCGGCGCGGATGTTGGTCTCGTCGTCGTCGTAGACGAGTGCCAGTGCCGCCGCCCGCTCCACGCCGGCCTCGGCGAGGACGGCCTCGGATGCCTCGGCGGCCTCCACCATCCGTTGGGGGCCGGGGGGTTCGGTCACCGGGCCGCTGCCCGCCGCGCCGGTGCGTCCGTCCGTACCGGTGGCGTTGCCCGCCGCGCGCGTGACGGCGGCGGAGACCCGGTCGAGCAGCGCCGAGGCCCGTGCGCGACCCACCACCGGCCGCCGGGTGACCCGTTCGGCCGGCGGGACGACGAGCGTCACCTGCTCGCCGTAGACACCGCACAACTCGGCGGCCAGCCGGTGCGCGAGCCCGTCGTCCCCGCACACCACCATGTGCGCGTCGGTGTTGCCCGATCGGTTCTGCTGCGGAAGCACTGCCACGGTGGTGAAGACTGCCTCCTGGTGACGGTGGTTCCTCAGGGGCGGGAGTCGCGAAAGCCGCGTGCCTGGGGATCTGTTCACCCAGATGGCCGAGTCCGCCCGTGCTGGCCGTTCGAGCCGGACGGACCCGTGCGGGGGCCACCTGACGGCCCTGACGTGGGCGCCCCTTGCGCACCCGTTCCGGGGTGGCCGCAGGCGGCGGACGGTGATGAGCGGGGAGACGATCCATGAGCCATACTCGTTCGTGTGCCTCGGCCCGTGACGACGGACGGGAGTGCGCGATCGAGCTCCGGCACATCGCTGACCCGAGCCGACCGGGAACACGCGATGGACGATGCCGTCAGCCGTCCCCACCCACGGTGAGTGTGAGGCATACACAGGCCGCCACGCTCGAGGAGTCCCCGAGGGGGCCATCATGCCTGTGGAAGTCCCGCCCCTGGTAAGACCGTCCCGGCTCAGACGCCGAGGGGGCCTGGCCGGTGAATGCCTCGCCGAGTTCCTGGGGACGCTGGTCCTCGTGGCCTTCGGGTGCGGCGTGGTGGCCATGGCGGTCGCCGCCCTGCCGGGATCGGGCCGGACGGCGGGACCCACCACCTTCTTCCTCGGCGCGGGTGACTGGCTGCTGATCACCTGGGGCTGGGCCATGGCCGTGACCTTCGGTGTCTATGTCGCCGGCGGTGTCAGCGGCGCGCACCTCAATCCGGCGATCACGCTCGCGTTCGCGGTGCGCCGCAAGTTCCCCTGGCTCAAGGTTCTTCCGTACATGGGCGCGCAACTGGTCGGAGCGTTCGTCGGGGCCGCGTTGGTGTACGGCGTCTACCACGACGCGATCGACGCCTTCGACCACGCGATGACGGGACCGAAGACGAACGGTCACACGCTCGCCTCCTTCTCGGTCTTCGGGACCTTTCCCGCGCCGTACTTCCACGGCGGTGTCTGGGGCCCCCTCGTGGACCAGATCGTCGGAACGGCCTTCCTCGTCATGTTCGTGGTGGCGGTCATCGACCTGCGAAACACGGCGGTGAAGGCCAATCTGGGGCCCCTGGTGATCGGGCTCGTGGTCGCCGCCATCGGCATGTCGTACGGGGCCAACGCCGGGTACGCCATCAACCCCGCCCGCGACCTCGGCCCACGCCTGTTCACCTGGGCGGCGGGCTGGCAGGATCTCGCGATGCCCGGCACGCTGGCCGGTTCCTTCAGCAACTACTTCTGGATCCCCATCGTCGGCCCCCTCGTCGGCGGTGTGGTGGGGGTGCTGGTCTACGACCTGTTCATCGGCGATGTCCTGTACACCCGGGCGGTGGCCGCCGAGCTCCTGGAGCCCGGCCTGACCCGGCCCGTGACGACCGCCGACGAGGACTGACCGACGGCCGCGTCACCCGAGGACTGACCGACGACCGCGTCACCCGGATGGCTCGCCGCAGCAGGGCGGGGCGGTGTTGACGGGCCATGACCGAAACCTCGTACGCGCGGGAGAAAAGTTATCGCAACTCCATTGCGTCGAAGGTGAGTTCGCCTAGGTTGGTATTCCGATCTCATCGCTCGTCTGCAGGAGGACATCCCGTGTCGGACACTCATTCCCAGAGCACCGTCGGCGGGGAGCTGCACGAGCGGATCGACGCCTCCAAGCCGCACTCGGCCCGCTTCTGGAATTACTTCGTCGGCGGCAAGGACAACTACGAGGTCGACCGGGAGGTCGGGGACCAGATCAAGGAGATCTGCCCCGGTCTGGTCGACGTCGCCGTCACCAGTCGGCGCTTTCTGGGGCGCGCTGTCCGCTATCTGGCCGCCGAGCAGGGCATCCGGCAGTTCCTGGACATAGGCACCGGCCTGCCGACCGCCGACAACACCCACGAGGTCGCCCAGCGCGTGGCCCCGGACGCCCGGATCGTGTACGCCGACAACGACCCTGTCGTGCTGGCCCACGCGCACGCTCTGCTCAGGAGTACACCCGAAGGCAGGACCGCCTATCTGGACGTCGATCTGTACGACCCCGAGGCAGTCCTGAAGGCCGCCGCGGACACGCTCGACTTCTCCCGGCCCGTCGCCGTGATGATCCTCAACACGCTCGGCCATGTCGCCGACCACGACCAGGCGCGCGAACTGGTACGGCGGTACGTGGCGGCTCTGCCCTCCGGGAGCCATCTGACGATCTGCGACGGCACCGCGACCAGTGAGGAAATGATCGCGGCGTCGGAGGCGTACAACAGCAGTGGCGCGGTGCCGTACTACGTGCGCAGTGTCGAGGAGATCGCCGGTTACTTCGAGGGGCTCGCCCTGGTGGACCCCGGCATCGTCCGGGTGACCGAGTGGCGCCCGGACTCCCGTGGCCCGGCCGGCTCCGTCGACGCCTACGGCGGGATGGCGTACAAGCTCTGACGGGTTCAGCCGAGCTCTGAGAGTTCAGCCGTCGGTGTGAAAGCGCGGTGGCGAGGCGAGGGTGGCGTCCACCAGCCGGGCCAGAGCGGCGTCGTCGTAACCGTCGCCGTAGAACACGCCGCGGAACAGCATCGCGCCCGCCCACATCTCCAGTGCCAGCGAGATGTCGGTGTCCTCGGGGAGGTCGCCCCGGCTGATGGCCCGCTCCAGTACGGTGCGCGACTGGGCTCGGCGTGGCTCGATCACCTCTTCGCGCAAGCGGCGGCGCAGTTCGGGGTCCCGTGCCGTATCGGCCACCAGCGCGGGAAGGGCGGCCTGCACCTGTGGCGAGCCGAAGAAGCCGGCGAGGGCCTCCTTCGCCACGCTCAGCAGTTCGCCGCGCGTGTCCCCGGTCTCCGCGGTGGGCACCTCGCTGAGCCGACTGCGTATCGCGTCGAGGACCAGAGCCGCCTTGTTCGGCCATGAGCGGTAGAGCGTGGCCTTGCCGACCTTGGCCCTGACGGCCACCTGCTCGATGGTCATGCGGGCGTACCCGTGCTCCTCGAGCTGCTCGAGCGCGGCGGTGAGGATGCGCTTCCGCGCCTCCAGGTCCCGGCGATGAGGGCCGCTTGCGTCCACGACGTGCTGCAAGGTCCGCTTGGTCCCCATTCGCCACTCCTGCAAAGTGTTTTCCGTGATGAGCCGGACGGCTGACCGGCGCCAGAACGAATCGGTTCGTCTTCATTATGGGCTGCCGAGGCCTGCCCGGAGCTACCGGACGAGCGGCGACCACTGTAGTCTCAGAACGGATCGTTTCGTTTTGGAGCGGGGTGTCACGAGGCTGTGCACGTCCTCGCCGGATTGCGAAAGGGCACGTCGGTATGGCTTCCACCACCGCAGAACCCGGGGCGACGGACCTGGTCTCGCTCAGCCCGGTCGATTCCCAGCCTGTGGGCGCCTTCCCGGTGGATGACGCACGCACGGTCGAGGAGAAGGTCGTCCGGGCCCGGAAGGCGGGTTCCTGGTGGTCGAGGATCGGGTACGACGGTCGGCGTGCCCGGCTGCTGGAATGGCGGCGGGTGATGGCCCTCCGGCTGCCGGAGATCCTCGACCTGCTTCAGAGGGAGAACGGCAAGGTCCGGGCCGACGCCGTCATCGAGATGACGGCGGCCCTGGCGCATGTGGGCTGGTCGGCGCGCAACGCGCGCAGGGTCCTGTCGCGGCGCCGTGTCCCGTCCGGCCTGCTGATGCTCAACCACCTCGCCACCGTGGAGTACCGGCCCTACGGCGTGATCGGTGTGATCGGCCCGTGGAACTATCCCGTGCACACCCCGGTCGGCTCCATCGCCTACGCCCTGGCGGCCGGCAACACGGTGGTGTTCAAGCCCAGCGAGTACACGCCGGCCATCGGGCGGTGGCTGGTGGACACGTTCGAGGAGGCGGTGCCGTGCCGGTCCGTCCTCCAACTGACCACCGGGGACGGCACCACGGGTGCGGCCCTGTGCACCTCGGGCGTGGACAAGATCGCCTTCACCGGCTCCGCGGCCACCGGCGCCCGGGTGCTGGCGGCCTGCGCCCCCTCGCTCACCCCGGTGCTGATGGAACTCGGCGGCAAGGACGCCCTGGTGGTGGCCGCGGACGCGGACATTCCGGCTGCCGTGGAGGCCGCCCTCTGGGGAGGATGCAGCAACGCCGGCCAGTCCTGCGCCGGCATCGAACGGGTCTATGTGGCCGCCCCCGTGTACGACGAGTTCCTCACCCTGCTGGCGCGACGGGCCCGGGAGGTGCGGGGGCGGACGGACTTCGGTCCGATCACCATGCCCGGTCAACTCGACGTCATCCGCAGGCACATCGAGGACGCCCTGGCTTGTGGCGGACGCGCCGTGGTGGGGGGTCCGGAGTCGGTGGTGCCCCCGTATGTGACCGGCCCGGTGATCCTCGCCGACGTCCCTGAGGAGTCGGCCGCCGTACGTGAGGAGACCTTCGGTCCGGTGCTGGTGGTCAACCGGGTCGCGGACGCGGCGGAGGGCGTCGAGCGGGCCAACGCCTCCGAGTACGGGCTCGGCGCGGCCGTGTTCGCGCGGCGCGGGGCCGGTGGACTCGCGGACCGGATGAGCGCCGGCATGGTCAGCATCAACGATGTGCTGTCCTTCCCCGCGGTACCCGCCCTGCCGTTCGGCGGCCGCGGCAAGTCCGGCTTCGGGCGCATTCACGGAGCGGACGGACTCAGGGAGTTCACGGTGCCCACGGCCCGCACCCGCAAACTGTTCGACGTACCGCTGGCCGCCTCCACCTTTGCTCGTGGCGCACGGGACATGGCCCGGCTCGAGCGGATCATCACATGGAGGTACTCCCGGTGAGCGCCCACGGCGAAGTTCCGGTGGTGGAACGTGTGTGGACGGTCGAGGAGAGCGTCCTTGTCGGCGCCGCAGTGGAGGACGTGTACGCCGCGGTCTCCCGGCTGCGGAACATGGGGCGGTGGAGCCCGGAGTGCTTCGCCGTGTGGCACCGCGGCCAGGAAGCGCGCCAAGGGACAGGATTCGTCGGCTTCAACCGCAAGGGGCTCCTGTTCTGGTTCACCACCTGCCGCGTGACCAGGGCCGAGAAGCCGTACGAGTTCGCCTTCCGGGTCACCGTGTTCGGGCTGCCGGTCGCTCTGTGGGGATACCGCTTCCAGGCCGAGGGTGACGCCACCAGGGTCACGGAGTACTGGGAGGACCTGCGGACCGGCCCCGGCGCCCGGACGGCGGAACTCCTCGGGCGGGTCTTCACCGGCATCCGCCCGGCCGACCGGGCAGAGGCCAACCGGGCCGGTATGCGGGCCACGCTGGGCCGGATCAGGGCAGCTTTGGAGGGGTGAGGTCGGCCCCGCCTGGTGTCACCCGGCCACCGTCTCAGCCGGCCGCACGGAGACGGTTCCCGGATCGGCAGTCCCGGCAGCGTCCGGGTTCCGCCGCGCGAAAGGCCCGGTCGCAGCCGTCGCAGGTCTGGAGAGGCGAGACAGCCGGGTGTCCCACGGGGTGTGTCGGCGGGAGTGGGACAGGCAGGGGAGTCTGCCGTAGGCGGAAGGCGAGGATGCCTGCCGGGCGAGCAAGGAGACGGTCGGGGAGCTTTGCGGTGAGCAGCTCGGTGATCTCGGGTGCTTCGACGCCTGCCGCGAGCCACTGGGCGACGGCCGGTGCGAGTCGTGCGGCCTCCTGCCCGGAGAGGATCAGACGCGGATCGACCCGGCGCAGGGCGGCGAGTACGGCGACGGCCTGTGGATCGGCGTCGGCGAGCGGGATCGACGTCTCCGCCTCGGCCTGCGCGGGCGTGGGTACCGGTTCCCGTACGGCCGTGGTCGTGGCCGCCGTGGCGGTGGGCTGCATCCGGGGCCGTCGCGGCTTCGGTGGCTGGGGAGGCCCGTCCGGGTCAGGGCCACCGCGGGGGACGTCGAAGAAGTACGTCCTGGTACGGATCTGCCCGCTGGGCAGTCGCTCCCGGCGGCGCTCCAGGTATCCGGCCTCTTCGAGTTCCCTGAGCGCCCGCGAGACCAGGATCTCGCCCTCGGTGAAGTGTGCGCACAGGGCGGCGATGCTGACGGGGGATCCGTCGGGCAGGGAGAGGATGTAGGCCGCGACGCCGATGGTGACCGCGCTGCCGCGCCGCTGCGCGAGGGCGTTGGAGATCACGGTGAAGTCGGCGGTGAGCCGGGTGCGTACGTGGATCACGCCGGAGGTCGGAGCTCCGGCGTCGGCGCGCAGGCGCGCGTTAGACTGCGAGTCAGCCATCGGGAAGGCGTTCACTTCCTGATCGGTCAGGCCCTCGTTCGGGATTGCCGTCCCGGCCGGGGGCCGTATCTGTTTGCGGTTGTCGCGGCGAACGTAACCGTCCGGATCCCGCCCCTGCAAGCCGGTCACTCGGACGGGTGACGTGGGCCGGGAGGGTGGGTGGGCGGGTAGTTCTGTCCCCGGTTCTTTGGGAGGTCAGCGGCCCACCGGGCCCTCGCGTACAAGGATCCGGCGGGCCCGGGAGACGGGCCGTGACCGGGGCCCGGCTGACTCAGGCGCGGTGGTGCCCGGCCTTCAAGTCGCGTACGAACGCGGCCCAGGAGATGGCCTCGAAGGCCAACGCGGGCCCGTGCGGGACCTTGCTGTCACGGGCGGGGACGACGCCGGGGAACCCGTCGGCCACCTCCACGCAGTTGCCGCCCTCCTGATTGCTGTAGCTGCTCTTGCGCCAGACGGCGCCGCTCAGATCTGGACGGGGTAGTTGCTCCACGGTGGTTGCCTTCCCGTAAGGAGTCTTTGGGAGGCCAGCCGCTGGCCCGAGACCTCGCATACAAGGATTCGACGGACTAGGAGACGGGTCGCGACCGGGGCTTGGTCGGCTCAGTCGCGGTGGTGTCCGGCCTTCAAGTCGCTTACGAACGCGGCCCATGAGCCGACTTCGAAGGTCAACGCGGGCCCGTGCGGGACCATGCTGTCACGGACGGGGACGACGCCGGGGAGTCCGTCGGCCACCTCCACGCAGTCGCCCCCCGCCTGATTGCTGTAGCTGCTCTTGCGCCAAGCGGCGCCGTTCAGATCGGGACGGGAGCTTCGCGCCACGGTAGTTGCCCTCCATCGTGGACCGGATCATGTCGAGGGACATGAGCGGAGGCAGGGCTGCTGCCTGAAGCCGATCGTAAATCACCTTGTAACGCGCGACGTTGTGCGGATCCTCAATAAGTCGGCCGTAGTCCGAGCCTTCGGTGTAGGCGGCCTCTGAGCCGTCCGGAAGCATCAGAATCGTCAGGGACCCACCCATCGCTTCGTGTCCGCCCTGGTCAAACGGAAGTACTTGCAGAGCGGTGCGACGTTCCGCGGCCGCGTCGAGCAAACGCTCCAACTGCTCCCGCATCACGGTCGGCCCGCCGATCGGACGTCTCAGTACGGCCTCATCGAGGATCACGCACAATTCTGGTCGGTCAGGCGAACCGAGCCGTTCCTGTCGTCCCATTCGGACTGCGACCCGCTCCTCCAACTGATCCTCGCCGTCGAGCAGTGCGTCCAGGCTCAGAACAGCTCGCGCGTACTTCTCCGTTTGAAACAAGCCCGGCACGACGTGCGCCGCGTACTGCCGGATGGACACCGCCCGCTCCGAATGAGCCATGAACGCCCGCGACCAGTCCGGAAACGCCTCCCGATACACATACGGCCACAGCTCGGCCAGCAGGTTGTCCGCACCGAGGGCCGCGTCCAACGCCCGCGCCAGTTCCAGCGTCGGTTTCGCCCCGGAGGCCCGCTCGACCTGCGTGATCCGGGTGCTCACCACGTGCACCTTCTGGCCGAGTTCCGCCTGGGGCAGCCCGGCCGCCGTACGGAGTCTGCGCACCCGCGAACCGAACAGCGCCGCCATCGACGTACTGGGATCAATTCCGTTGGCCAAGGGGTCACTTCCGTCCCTTACGAACCGAAAGGTAAGGCTGCGTCACCTTCCGAGCGTAGGGGCGTTTGGCGACTCTTGGATGCGGAACGTGACGACTCGCGTACATCGCGGGATGTCCCAGGAATCGACCGGCAAGGACGGGCGCGCTGTGCTGACAGGAACGACCACCTCAGGCGAAGAACCTCGAAGGAGCATCGAAGCCCTCGCGGTGGAAGGCGTCGTGCTTGACGGCGAGACCACCCAACGCGCCGCGCCCGCCGCGCAGTTCACTTCCTCACCCCGAGGGGCGAGGCTCGCTCGGCGCCTTGCCGTGCAGCGTATGGAGGAGTGGGGCTTCCCGTCGGCGTCGGACGTGTCGTGCGCGGTCGCCCTCATCGTCGGTGAACTCGCTGCGAACGCCGTCCAGCACGGCCACGTCCCGGGGCGCGACTTCAGTCTCCGGCTCCGCCTCGACGAGGCGTCGGCCCTGGTGCGGATCGAGGTCGCCGACGCCGCGGCCGCGAAACGGCCGCCCGAGGGTGCACCCTCGTCGTACCCCCACGGAGAGTCGGGCCGGGGCCTGCTGTTGGTGGACATCCTGGCGGCGCGCTGGGGCTCGACGCCTCGGCACCCCGTGGGCAAGACGGTCTGGGCGGAGGTGTCGACCGACACTTCAACCGACCTGGGCGCTCTGTGAGTGGTATGCGGTTGGCGGCCAAGGGGGCGGGTGGACGGGACTCTCCGGACCTGCACGGTCCAAGGACGCCGAATGGCTCCGCACCCACCCACCCCCTCACACCCTTCTGATCGGGCGGCCGACCGCGGCTACCTGTTCAGCCAGCCGGTGGGGATCACGGGCTGGTTCGTGAGGACTCGGACGTTCTTCCCGTCGGCGTCGACGACGTAGACCCCGTGGGTGTAGTCCCTGTCCGCGGCTTCGAAGACGATCCGGGCGCCGTCGGGCGAGAAGAAGGGGCGCCGGGTGCTGCTGAAGGAGGTCGGCCAGGCACTCTCCAACTCGGTGACGGCGCCGGTCGCAACATCGACGACACTCAGGCCGTGCGTGGTGGAGAAGACGATGCGCCGCCCGTCGGGAGACCAGCCAGGTGCGGACCTCGCGTCGCGAACGGTGCTGACCTGGCGCATCTTCCGGGTGGCGGTATCCATGACCCAGATGTCCCAGCCGTACTCGTAGACGCCGTCGGCCTTCTCGTACATGGTCGCCTTGTTGAAGGCGATGCTCTTGCCGTCGGGCGAGAAGGCGCCCGAGTCGCCGTTCGTGAGTACCTCCTGCCCGGTGCCGTCGGTGTTGATCCACTCCAGGCCGCGCGGGCTGTCGTAGACGACCCGCTTGCCGTCCGGGGACCAGTCGGGGTGACTGACGTCGGGCAGACCGCTCCCCTCGTGCGGGATGCCCTTGACCAGAATGTGCTGGCCACTGCCGTCGGCGTTGGCGACCACAAGGTTCCGGGCGTACGAGCAGCCCTCGGGCTGGGGAATGCAGGTCTCGTCACGCTGGATGTATGCCACGGCCGACCGCTTGGCAGAGAAGACGCCGTCCTCGGCGTTCTGCGCGAAGGTCTTGGTGACGTTGCCGCTCACGGGGTCCAGCGAGACCATGGCGGGCAGGCCGGCGGAATAGTCGGTGGCGGTGATCTGGCCGGCCGCCGGCCCCGGCGCCGCCGTGGCGGTCCCGGCCATCGGCAGACCGGTGGCGACGACGATCCCTATGGTCAACACGGCGCGTCTGAAAAGCACTTGAACCTCCTGGAAACCAGGAACCGGCGTTTTCGGTTCCTGGTTTCAGAGCGCAAGCGGATCAAGAAACGTCACAGGGGGGCGGACTCCCTCGGGTTCCGGACCGGGCGCGTTCCGGTTGACGCCGGTGCCGTCGAGGGCGGCGACGGGTCCGGTCGCCGACGAGAAGACCCGCCGACGGTCCGGAGGGGGCCCGGTCAGGCCAGGATCGGAATGAGACCGAGCGCGAAGACGACGTAGAAGCCGGCAGCGACCGCCAGACGGGCGGGAGTGAGCCTGTGGGCGCGCATGGTCAGCAGCAGGTAGACGATCGCCGCCATGGTGATCAGGCCGGACCACAGCAGGGCGTGGTCGAAGTGCCAGGTCGTGAAGAGAAGGCCCAGGCCGGAGGGGACAGTGGCCTGGATCATCATGGAGCCGGAGATGTTCGCGAGCGCCAGCTTGGTCTTGCCCTGGCGGACCCAGATGACCGCGTTCATGATCTCCGGGAGTTCGGTGGCGACCGGGGACAGCAGCAGGGCGGTGACGGAGGCGGACAGGCCGAGCATCGGGCCGATGGCGTCCAACTGCTTCACGAACAGCTGCGAGGCGAAGAAGATGACCGCCAGCGTGACCAGCGTCTGGGCGAGCACGGCCCAGGTGGCAGGTGACGCGGCCTTGGGCTGGAACTTCAACGGCTCCAGCTCCTCCTCGTCGCCCTCGTCGTCTCCACCGCGGATCTCCCGCCAGAAGTAGACCGCGTACGCGGCGAAGAACAGCAGACCGAGCAGCGGCTTGAACGCGAAGGCGACCAGGCCGAGCGCCACCTTCACGACGAAGATCGGCAGGAACCATTTCTGGTCCTTGGCCAGCCGCCGCATGTCCTTGGTGCTGCCCAGCGCCTCCTCGTTCTCGGCGGACAGCCGGGCAGAGCCGGCTGCGCCCACGCCGTCGGCGGCGACCACAGCGGCGGCGGCCCGGTCCTTGCGGCGCTTGAACAGGAGCACTGAGCCGGTGACACCGTAGGCGACGGTGGCCAGGGCCAGCGGACCGCCCATTGCGGCGCCCACACCGATGTTCTTGGCCTCCTCGGTCGCGCCGGTGGTGACCGCTACGAGGGTGACCACCGACTCGGGCAGGGCCGTACCGAAGGCGGCCAGGATCGTACCGACCGCCATCTTCCCCACGTTGAGGCGCTCGCCCAGCCATTCCACGGCGTTGACGAACCACTCACAGGAGAGATAGATCGCCACCGCACAGACGATCAGGAGAAAGAAATGAATCACGGGTCTCGTCCAGCCTTCCCGCACCGGCGGGGCTTCGAGACGACCGCGCGAGGGGGAGACGGCGGCAGCTTCGACCCCGCCGACACACAAACGTCGTCGACAAAGGGCCGAAGGTCTCGCCCACCCGCACACGATCCGTGCGGGCCCGGTCACCGGGAACCCGGCGTTGGGCTCCAGTGTGTCGACGACCGGTATTGCGGGGCTACTCCCCTTCGCAGCCGTCCATGCTACACACTCGGCCGGGTTCCACGGTGCCGCCTGTTTCAGCGGGTACTCGCGGCTTCGGCTCCCGGTTCCGGAGAAACCTCAGTCGGCGCGACCCGTCGCCGCCACGGTCACGCCCAGGCCGATCATCGCGAGGCCGCCTGCCCCGCCGACCATCGACAGGCGGCGGTCCGAGCGGGCGAACCAGGAACGGGCCGCCGAGGCGCCCAGGCCCCACATGGTGTCCGTGATCAGTCCGATGGCGATGGGGACCAGGCCCAAGATCATCATCTGGAGGGGGACATTACCCGCCGAGTGGTTCACGAACTGCGGTAGCACCGCCGCGAAGAAGACGATGCCCTTCGGGTTGGTCACGCCGACGAAAATACCGTCCAGGATCGTGCGCAGATCGCCGCGCCGCTCACCCGCCGGGGCCTTGATGTCCTCCGCCCGCATCTCCTTGCGGTGCCGGAACGCGTGCACGCCCAGGTGGACGAGATAGGCGGCCCCCGCCAGCTTCACGCCCATGAACACTGCCGCTGAGGTCTCCACCAGCGCGCCGAGGCCCCACGCCACGGCGATCACCAGGACATAGGAGCCGAGCACGTTGCCGAGGACCGTCTCGAGGGCCGTACGTCGCCCGTACGCGAGGGCTCTGCCGACGACGAACAGCACGCTCGGCCCCGGGATCACGATCACCAGTAACGACATCGCCGCGAACGCGAGAACGCTCTCTGTGGACACCACGTGTCCGTCACCTCCCTGAGTGCAGGTACGAGAGGCATACAAGCAGCAGGCGGGACGTCCGCTCCAGCCACGGACGGCGGCTCACAGCACTTCGCCCCGCCGGCCGAGCCGACGGGGCGAAGCGAAAAGCGAAAAGCCGGAGGAGACGCCGACTCCGGCATCACGGAGGCTCCAGCTCTAGCCGGCCCACTCCCGCAGCAGCCGCTCCCGCTCCCCGCCCCGAGGCGACCCGCCCTCCCGCGCGCGGCCCCACTCCGACATCGCCGTCAGCGTCGCCGCCATCGTCGCGGCGCCCTCCGTGAGACGGGACAGGAGGGCGCGGGAGAGGTCGACCTCGGTCTGGGGGTAGCCAACGGCCGCGGCGACGTAGGCCGCCAACTCGCGGTCGCCGCCGGACGTTTCCACGCGAACCGTCATCAACGCCGGGGCCTCGTCCACCAAACCCTGGCTCATGGGCAGGGCCAGCTCCTTCACCGTTCCCAGTGCCAGGTCCTTGACCGCGCCGACCTGCCGCAGCAGGGACTTCACGGGGACGTCCGCCACCGTCAGGGCCTTCACGTCCTCCCACAGGTAGAGGCCGGACTGTCCGTCACCGAGGGCCACCACGCCGTCGGTGGTCAGGCGTACCCCCGGAGCCAGACCGGACGGCTTCGCGCCCAGGTACACGTCGCCCTCGGCGATCCAGAACAGGCCCACCATGGCCATGGGTTGATCACTTCTCCCAACGACGGCGTCGCCGTCGTGTCGCATGTCAAATGATCAGGTCGTCCTCCGCAACGCGCGAAGGACCAGGGAAGTTCCCGCTTCCCTTTTCGCTCGCAACGCCGGGTCAGGTCACCCGTTCGACGCCGGCCGATCGCCGCCGGGCCCGCGGACCTCCACGATGGAGCAGAGGACTGCTCGAACCAGGAACCAGGCACGCTCGCCGGGAGCCGGCCGAAACGGGCAGTCCGCTTCGGATCGTCCGTCTCTCCCCTCGGAGCTTCGGAGGCTCAATGGGACGTGCTGTCGGTGATGTGCTGGGCCTGGCCGCCGGTGTCGCGATCAGCCCACTTCCGATCGTGGCGATCATCCTCATCCTGGCCACCCCGCGGGGACGCGTCGACGGACTGCTGTTCGCTCTCGGCTGGGTTCTGGGACTCGCGGCACTCGGCGCGATCATGTTGGCGATCGGCCGCGCCGGGGGAGCCTCCACCCACAGACACCCAGCCACGTGGGTCGGAGCCCTCAAACTCGCTCTCGGTGCACTCCATGTCCTCTTCGGCGCCCGCCAATGGCACCGCCGTCCCAGAGACCTCTCCCAGGCGCGGCTCCCGGAGTGGATGGCGGCGATCGACCGCCTCGCCCCCATGAAGATCCTCGGGAGGGGATCGCTGTTTTCCGCGGCCGACCTCAAGAACACGCCCCTGACCATCGCCGCGGGCGTCTCGATCAGCTCCGTCGGACTCCCCGTGCCACAGCAGACAGGAGCATTCGCGATCTTCGTGGTCATCGCCTCTCTCGGAGTGCTCGCACCGCTCGCTGTCCACCTGCTCATGGGCGAACGCGCCGAGAGCATCCTCAGCGTCTGGCGGGACTGGGCCGCGCAGTACAACGGCGCCGTCATGGCTGTGCTCTTCTTCGTGTTCGGCTTCAAGCTCCTCGGCGACGGAATCAGCATCCTCGCCGTCTGAGAACCCACCGACGGCAAGTGGCCATCGCCGCAGGCAACTGCTTCTCGTGCTGGACACGCGAGGCGACATCAGACTGAGCTGCCTTGCGACTGCCCTTGGCCGGCGGGATCTCCACTCGCTTCCGGACCGCTTGGCTGCTGGGAGCCGGATCTGCCTGAACCCTCTACAGACGCTTTGACCGAATCCAGAAGTCCTCGAGGCGACACGCCAAGCCGTCGACTGCCCCACAGCGCCGCCGGACCGAGGAGAAACACCAGAGTCGCCGGGACTGCCGCTGAGAGTGGAACACCCGACATTGTTGCCACGCCAAGCCCGATAGCGGCAGCAAGAGAACCGCCCACCACAATCCATGCGTCGCTCTTCCAGTCCGGTAGATGTGATGCGCGCGCGGATGGTGAGACGCCCGCTGTGTCCGGCAGGTCAAGAAGACACAGCCATCGCTGCTCGATCACACGCTCCAGGACGGTACCAACTGAACGTACCAACCCCGGAATTTCCGCCACTCCTCCGGAGAGTATCTTGCCGGAAACGCACCTCAGCTCTTGTTGCACTTGGCCCACATGTCGGGATACCTCGGCTTGGCGTGCTGAATTGTTGAGCACAGTATTACTGTTCGCGAAATCTGACAGCTCATCACAAAGGTCATCTACCGCGTCCTCGATATCCAGCGGGTCTACCCTCCTGTGTGTCAACAGGTAGAGAATGAAGACACATGATGCAATGGCCTCAGCATCTGAGTTCTGGCGCCGCCACTGACTCGACAGGTCTGCGAAGCGGAATTGAATGACCGCAATGGCGAGAAGGGCGGCGAAGAGCTTCGATGCCACCTTGACTGTTTCTTGTGACATGCCCCGAGGCGTGTCCAGAGTCAGTGCTGCCAGGGCTGCGATGGCAAGAAATAATGCAGGGGCCGTAAGTGACCCGAACAGAGTGAACGTGGAAAGTGCGTCCCGCCGGATTCGCGCTTGCCGATATTCGTCCCGAATTTCCTTGAGGGGAGTTCTCAGCGGGCTTCCGTATGCTCGGCACACAGCTACGGCTTGTCGACTGCGCCGTTTGATGAACTCCTCGTCAATGCGCGCCTTGCGCTTGAGCAGTGGAAATATTCGTCCCTGTCGCCATGGCTGCGACCTTGTAATCATGCGAAAAAGGATGTTCGCGTAGGCCCCGAGCGCAAGCGGCACAAATATGCAATACGTCAGGGCGATCGCGGCGGTTTTGATCCATGGCCAAGGCATACGTACAGCCCCCGACTTGTTCCTGCTTTGGGGGCGTTATCTTACTTGCCCGCCAGTTGTGTGTGCGGGTCTTACTGGAAAGAGGGTAGGGCGATTACAGGCAGTCGGCTCTCGCATGGTGAGTGCCTGCCCAGGTCGCCCTCACGCGCCGCCGTGTCCTGGGCGGCGAGCCGCACGGCTACACCGTGGTGCACCGCCGTCCAGGCTCCGGTCCGCGCCGCCGCGGTCACACCGCGGTAGTCACCGGTCGTGAGGGCGAACCAGACTCGGATCTCGTCAGCGGCACGGTGACACACGCCCCCGTCCCCGCGCCGAGAGGGGGCAAGGAGAGGACGCGGCAGACCAGGAAGAGGGCGGCACAGCGGCCTGATCAACTTCGTATGGCCCCCTGTTTGACCCTCTGAGCACGACAGAGGCCAGGTACTGATATCAGTACCTGGCCTCTGACCAGCGTCGGGGTGGCGGGATTTGAACCCACGACCTCTTCGTCCCGAACGAAGCGCGCTGCCAAGCTGCGCTACACCCCGATGTCGCTGCTTGTCGCGGCGACGACGTTTACTTTAGCCCACTGGCGGCTAGAGGCGAAATCCGGTTTTCGTGCGACGGCGGGTCGGGTCCGGGCGGAGGTGGTCGAGGACCACCATGAGGAGGGCCAGGCCGAAGAACGACAGGCCGAGCAGGAGTGCGTTGGCGAGGACGCTCTTGTACCCGAGCTGGCCCGCGTCCAGGAACGGGTACAGGTAGCGCCCTGCCGTGCCCGGTGGGATCAGCTCCCCCCGCACGAGGGAGAGGGCCAGGTACGCCATGGGGTACAGCAGCCACTTCGCCGCGTGCCGGACGCTCAGCGGGGCCGGCCTCGTCACTAGCAGCCAGTCGAGCAGGGCTGCGGTCGGCGTCACCGTGTGCAGCAGCTGGTTGGTGAGCGCGGGCCAGCCCGTGAGCGTGCCGGTGTGGCCCGTCATCGAGAAAACGCCTGGCTCGTTCACCAGGACCACGTGGTAGACCAGGCCCGCGATCAGGGCGTAGAAGAGCGTTCCACCGGTCACCAGCGGCGGCAGCGGGCGTCGGGCCGCCCATGCCCGCCATGCCGACAGTGCGAAGACCACTGCGATGAGCACATTGGCCTGGATCGTGAAGTAGCTCAGCACCCGCACCGGGCTGCCGAGGAGCAGGTCGGCGGCCACCGCCGCCGCGGCCACCAGCGCAACCAGCAGGCGACAGCAAGCCGCGACCGGTCGGTAAAGGGGGGCCACCACGGCGGCGGCGGGGACGACGGACGGCAGCAGCCTCGGCCTGCCCGGCACCGCGGGGAGGTCCGGGATCTCCTTGGGTATCCGCGAGATCATGCCCTTACGCTAAGCGGATCGGGCAAAACGGGCGATACGGGTGATCCTTGCGAGTTACGGCCGCTCCGGGTTACCCCTGCCTCACCAGTTACTGCCTCTCCACCAGCGTCAGCAACGTCGCCTCAGGGGGACACGCGAACCGTACCGGCGTGTAGCGGTTCGTACCGCAGCCCGCCGACACGTGCAGGTAGGACGTCCGTCCCTCGGCCGTGTGCCGTGACAGGCCCTTCACCCGGTCCTTGTCCAGGTCGCAGTTGGTGACCAGGGCGCCGTAGAAGGGGATGCAGAGCTGCCCGCCGTGGGTGTGACCCGCCAGGATCAGCGGGTAGCCGTCCGCCGTGAACGCGTCCAGGCTGCGCAGGTACGGTGCGTGGACCACGCCCATCGAGAAGTCCGCCGACCCGGAGGGACCGCCGGCCACGCGCGCGTACCGATCGCGCTTGATGTGCGGGTCGTCCAGGCCTGTCAGTTCGATCTCCAGGCCCTCGATCTTCAGCGCCCCCCGCGTGTTCGTCAGGTTCTGCCAGCCCGCCGCGTCGAAGCCGTCGCGCAGATCCTCCCAGGGGTTGTGGATGGCGCCGACCACGGGCGGGTTGCCGTTCAGACCGTGGTGACCCTTCGCCTTCTCCACCAGGTAGCGGGCGGGGTTACGGGGCCTGGGTCCGTAGTAGTCGTTCGAACCGAAGACGTACGCCCCAGGGAAGGTCATCAGCGGACCCAGCGCGTCCAGTACCTCCGGCACGCCCTCCGGGTCGGAGAGGTTGTCCCCGGTGTTGATCACGAAGTCCGGGCGCAGGCCCGCCAGCGAGCGCAGCCACCGCTGCTTCTTACGCTGGCCACTCACCATGTGGATGTCGGAGACCTGGAGCACACGCAGGGGGCGTGTCCCCGGGGGCAGCACCGGGACCGTCACCCGGCGCAGTCGGAAGGAACGGGCCTCGAACCCGGCCGAGTACAGCAGTCCGGCGGCGGCCACCGCCGTGATTCCCAGGGGTACTCCATATCGCGCGCGCATACGACCATCGTGGCAGAGCCGGAGGACGCCGCGCGCACGGCTGTGGACGACCACGAGCGGGCCGCCAGGGCACCTGTGGACAACTCGGACCGTCGGTGAAGTGCTCGCGTGAACCGACGCGACCGCGGGAAACCCGCGAGCCCCAGGAAATCAGCGGGCTTCCACGCCGTCACACCTGCGACAATCGGAGTCATGACCACGCTCAAGTCGAAGCTGCACGAAGACCTCAACGCCGCGATCAAGGAGCGCGACGAGCTCCGCTCCTCGACGCTCCGGCTGACGCTCGCCGCGATCACCAAGGAGGAGGTCGCGGGCAAGGAGAAGCGCGAACTCTCCGACGAGGAGGTCACCAAGGTGATCACCCGGGAGGCGAAGAAGCGCCGCGAGGCCGCCGAGGCCTTCGCGCAGGGCGGGCGCGCCGAGCAGGCCGAGCGGGAGAAGGCGGAGGGTGAGTTGCTCGCCACGTATCTGCCCAAGCAGCTGTCCGACGACGAGCTTCGGCAGATCGTCGCCCAGGCCGTCGAGGATGCGAAGGCGGCCGGCGCCGAAGGCCCGCGCGCCATGGGTCAGGTCATGAAGATCGTGAACCCGAAGGTGGCGGGCCTGGCCGAGGGCGGGCGTGTGGCCGCGGTCGTGAAGGAACTGCTGGCGGGCTGACCGCGCGCCGCGTGCCGATGTGGCGCTCCCTGAACGAGTGGGCTGTGCCCACGTTCGGAGCCGTCAGCCGGCCGATATTCCTCGCTGATGACGGGGCGTCAGGCGCCGGCCGACCGGCCGGTGCCTGACGCAGCGACAGTCGTCAGCCGTGCTTCCCCCCGTGGCCGTGCTTACCCCCCGACCGCCCCTGGACGAATCCCTGGGGGATCGAAGGCTTCGAGTGCGCGCCCCCGTCCGTGCCCCCGACGGTCAGACCTCCGATGAGACCGCCGTCGTCGTTGGCGTCCTCGTCGTCCTTGCCACCGTCCGGGATGTCGACGTGGTTGAAGGACGGCGATTCCTTGTCCGCGAGGGCACCGGTCATGGCGTCTCGCCAGATCGGACCCGGCACCTCACCGCCGTAGACCTTCTCGCGCCAGACGCCGCCGATGCGGATGTTCTCCATGTGGACCTGCTGCGTGGAGCTGCCGACCCAGACGGCGCCGGAGAGGTTCGGCGTGTAGCCGACGAACCAGGCGTTCTTGCGCTCGTCCGTCGTACCGGTCTTACCGGCGTTGTCGCGGTCACCGAGACCGGCCTGCCTGCCCGTACCGGAGTCGATCACACCGCTCAGCAGTGCGTTGACGGTGTCCGCGGTCGTCTCGGACATCGCCCGCGAGCACGTCGACTTCGGAACCGGGAGGGACTTCTGCCGCCCTTCGGCCTTCTGGGTGACCGACTCGATGGCGACCGGTGTGCAGTAGGTACCCCGGGAGGCGAAGGCGGCGTACGCGCTCGCCATCGTCAGCGGGGAGATGCCCTTCGAACCCAGGGCGATCGCGGGCACCTCCGGGAGCTTGTCACCGTTGCCCTGCACGACGTGCAGCTTGTCGATGACGTTCATCACCGGGCAGAGGCCGGTGTCGGCGATCATCTGTACGAAGTAGGTGTTGACCGACTTGGCCATCGCCTCCTTCAGGCGGAACGGCCCGACCTCCGACCTGCTCTCGTTCTCCACGGTCTCGTTGCCCTGGTTGACCCAGGGCTTGCCACTGCACGTCTGCACGGGTCCGGGGTAGGGCATGTCGTACGGCGACGAGTACTCCTGCGTCGCCGGCCGGCCCTGCTCCAGCGCGGCCGCCGCCACGAACGGCTTGAACGTCGAGCCGGTGGGGAAGCCGTAGTTCGAGCCGCCCATGTCGCGGTCGACCGAGTAGTTGTACTCGGTCTCGTTCTTGCCGTAGCCGTACGGCCTCGACTGGCCCATGGCGAGTATCTTGCCGGTGCCCGGCTCCACCAGCGTGGCCGCCGAGGCGACCGAGTCGGACTCGTTCACATGCTGCTTCAGCGAAGCCTGCACCGAGTCCTGCGCCTGCGGGTCGAGCGTGGTGCGGATGGTGAGGCCGCCCTGGTTCCAGATCTTCTGCCGGTCGGCCCTGGTCTTGCCGAAGGCCGGATCGTTGAGGAAGACCTTCTCCACGTACTTACAGAAGAACCCCGCGCCCCTGGCCGCCGTGATACAGCCGTTCTTGGGCTGGCTCACACGCAGTCCGAGGTCGGTCGCCTTGGCCTTGTCGGCGTCCGCCTGCGAGATGTAGCGCACGGCGACCATGCGCTGCAGCACCACGTTGCGCCGCTTCTTGGCACGCTCCGGGTTGCTCACTGGGTCGTACAGCGTGGGCGACTGGACGAGGCCCGCGAGCAGCGCCGCCTCCTGGACGTTGAGGTCCTTGGCGTGCTTGGAGAAGTAACGCTGGGAGGCGGCCTCGACGCCGTACGCCTGCCGTCCGAAGAACGTGATGTTCAGATAGTTCTCGATGATCTTCCGCTTGCCGAGCTTCTCTTCAAGCTTGATCGCGTACTTCAGCTCGCTTATCTTGCGGCCGATGGTCTGCTTGGTGGCCTGGGCGACCTTCGTCGGGTCGTCTCCGGCCTCCTCCACGAAGTAGTTCTTCACCAGTTGCTGGGTGAGCGTGGAGGCGCCCTGGGCCACTCCGCCGTCCTGCGCGTTCTGGTTGAGCGCGCGCAGGACGCCCTTCAGGTCGATCGCACCATGCTGGTAGTAGCGCGAGTCCTCGATGGCGACGAGCGCCTTCGGAATGTACGGCGACATGTCCTTGAGGTCCACCACCGTGCGGTCACGCGAATAGACCGTGGCGATCTGGCCGCCCTGACTGTCCAGGATGGTGGTGCGCTGACTGAGCTGCGGGCTCTTCAAGTTGGCCGGGATGTCGTCGAATCCCTGGACCGATCCCTTGGCCGCGAGTCCGAGCGCACCTGCCGCGGGCATCGCGATGCCGGCCATCACCGCCCCGGCGAGCACACTCACTCCGAGGAACTTGGCGGCCTGCTGCACGGGGGACAGCCCCCCGCCCGAGCGCTTGTTTGGCATGGGGGCAGCCTACGTTCTCATTCGCCGGACACGCATAGATGCCTTGGCCTAAGCTGCCCTCAACTGTCACAGCAGTAGGGCTACGTTACATGTACGCCCGGCGACCCCGAATCGTTCCGGTGTTCCCCAATTTTTTTTGTTGAGCGGGTGCCCGAAATCGCCTTGTGTGTCAGTGAGTGCCCGTCGTGACGTAGTCAAGTCGCCCCTTTTTGCCCGAATGGACACGCTTGTGGTCAGCTCACTCCCCCGGGTGATCTGTCGCTTACCCATAGTCCGTTCGGGCCATTCAAGATTGGGCCCGAAGGGGGTGTTGCGCTGTGTCCACCTTCCGTAACGTCCTCAACTGGCGGCGGTGAATATGCCGCTGCCGCCGTGGGGGAGCCTCGATTCGGGAGAGGACGGCGCCGGTATGGGCTGGGTGACCGACTGGAGTGCGCAGGCTGCCTGCCGCACTACCGATCCAGATGAACTATTCGTTCAAGGAGCAGCGCAGAACAGGGCCAAAGCAGTGTGCACCGGATGCCCGGTACGCACGGAGTGCCTGGCCGACGCGCTGGACAACCGCGTCGAGTTCGGCGTGTGGGGCGGCATGACGGAACGTGAGCGCCGCGCACTGCTGCGCAGGCGACCGACCGTCACCTCGTGGCGTCGCCTGTTGGAGACCGCGCGTACGGAGTACGAGCGTGGAGCGGGTCTGCTTCCTCTTGACGAGGAAGAGGTCTACGAGAACTACGCGGCGGTGGGCTGAGGGCGGCTGCTGCCAGGCGCCGCTGTTCGTCGCCTTCGGCCACAGATGTCTTCGTGACCGCTCGGGTGCGCCTGTAGAGCTCGCCGGGGGCGGGCCCCGGGCAGGCCGGTGCGCCGGCGGCGCGTCAGTCGGCGCGTCCGAAGGGGTAGCTGGTGTCGAGCGGCTGCAGACCGGACACGGGCTGCAGCGCGGCGTCACCGGGCCGTCGTGCCCGCACCGTGCGTCGCCGACGAGGACGGCCGCCAGGGAGGACGACCAAACCCCTTACGCATGCGCGTCGTACTCCTCGGGAGGCTCCGGCTGGTTGGCCGCGAGCCGACCTCCGATGTTCCGCAGCCCCGCGAGGTCGTGGACGTCGCCGGGCAACGCGCCCACTTCCGCCACGGCCACCTCCGGGTGGAGCGCGGTGAAGCGGTCGCGCGTGCGCTGTTCGCGGAAGAGCAGTCGCATACGCTCGGCGTGCAGCCTCAGCAGGCCCGCGGTGATGTGCTCAACGCTTCGGTCCGGGTCCGCAGCGGCGGGGGAGCCTCCGTCGGGAACGGACTCTTCGGATGAGGGGGATTCTGAACTGCCGTACATGTCGGGAGAGTTACGAAGTCCAGCTTTCCCGCCCTCCTGATCCACAATGCGGGGCTCTTCAAGATTTTCCGCGGCGGCGAGCGCCCGCTCGGCCGACAGCTGGGCAGCGCCGCTGTCGTGGACCCGGTTGAGCACCAGGCCGGCCAGCGGCATGTCCTCGGCGGCCAGGCGCTCCACGAAGTACGCGGCCTCGCGCAGCGCGTCCCGCTCCGGGGCCGCCACCACCAGGAACGCCGTACCGGGAGCCTGCAGCAGCTTGTAGGTGGCATCCGCGCGCGTTCGGAAGCCACCGAACATGGTGTCCATGGCGGCCACGAACGTCTGGACATCCTTCAGGAGCTGGCCGCCGAGCAACTTCCCCAGGGCGCCCGTCATCATCGACATCCCGACGTTCAGGAACTTCATCCCCGCACGGCCGCCCACCTTCGCCGGGGCCATCAGGACGCGAATGAGCTTGCCGTCCAGGAAGGACCCGAGCCGCTTGGGGGCGTCCAGGAAGTCCAGCGCCGACCGCGAGGGCGGTGTGTCCACGATGATGAGGTCCCACTCGTCCCGTGCACGCAGCTGCCCCAGCTTCTCCATCGCCATGTACTCCTGCGTGCCCGCGAAGCCCGCCGAGAGCGACTGGTAGAAGGGGTTGCTCAGAATGGCGGACGCGCGTTCGGGGTCCGCGTGCGCCTCGACGATCTCGTCGAACGTGCGCTTCATGTCGAGCATCATGGCGTGCAGTTCACCGCCCGCGGCGTCCTCGATGCCCTTCACCCGTCGCGGAGTGTTGTCGAGCGCGTCGATGCCCATCGACTGGGCGAGCCGACGGGCCGGGTCGATCGTGAGGACGACCACCTTCCGGCCACGCTCGGCGGCGCGCAGCCCGAGGGCCGCGGCGGTGGTCGTCTTGCCGACGCCGCCGGAGCCGCAGCACACGACGATACGTGTCTTCGGATCGTCGAGGAGGGGGTCGACCTCCAGGACGCGCACGGGACTCAACGCGCGCCCCGTGTCATGGGTCTGTGCCGCACCGGATGTGAAGACGGTGTCGTCGTGCGTGGAGGCCGGGTCCGAGTTCATGAGATCCCTTGCTGACGCAGTTCGGTGGCCAGTTCGTACAGGCCTGCCAGATCCATTCCGTCGGCGAGCAGCGGCAGTTCGTGCAGCGGAAGGCCCAGCTCCGTGAGCACGCCTCGCTGCTCGCGCTCCAGGGCGAACCGCTCCGCGTATTCGTCGGCCTGCTTGAGCAGCGGGTCCACCAGCCGCTCCGCGAGCCCGCCGCGGCGCGCAGCGCCGAGCCCGGCCCCCGACAGGGACCTGGCGATGGCCGTACGCGGCACGGCGTGCGCGAACTCCAGCTCCGCCTGGTCCAGGACCGTGGGCCGCACCATGTTCACGATGACCCGCCCCACCGGCAGCCTCGCGGCGCGGAGTTCGGCGATCCCGTCCGCCGTCTCCTGAACGGGCATCTCCTCCAGGAGCGTGACCAGGTGCACCGCGGTCTCCGGGGACTTCAGCACCCGCATCACGGCCTGGGCCTGGTTGTGTATCGGGCCGATCTTGGCGAGGCCGGCCACCTCGTCGTTCACGTTCAGGAAACGGGTGACACGCCCCGTGGGGGGTGCGTCCATCACCACGTAGTCGTACGCGAACCGGCCGTTCCGGTCCTTTCTGCGGACTGCCTCGCACGCCTTGCCCGTGAGGAGCACGTCCCTCAGACCCGGTGCGATGGTGGTGGCGAAGTCGATGGCACCGAGCTTCTTCAGAGCCCGTCCCGCACCGCCCAGTTTGTAGAACATCTGGAGGTAGTCCAGCAGGGCCAGTTCGGGATCGATCGCCAGTGCGTACACCTCGCCGCCCCCAGGGGCCACGGCGATCTTCCGCTCCTCGTACGGCAGTGCTTCCGTTTCGAAGAGCTGTGCGATTCCCTGTCTGCCCTCGACCTCGACCAGAAGGGTGCGCTTGCCCTCTGTCGCGAGGGCGAGCGCGAGTGCAGCGGCGACCGTGGTTTTTCCGGTCCCGCCCTTGCCGCTGACGACCTGGAGCCTACTCACGCCTTCGAGCCTAACCAGTCCGCGCGCGGGCTACGCGGGAGGCTGTGGACAACTGCCTCCGCGATCCGGCTCGCGCCGGTTGCGCGGGCGGGCACAGCCGCCACGTGGCCCGCGCGCCACAGCGGCTACAGTCGGCCTCATGACGAAGTGGGAATACGCTACTGTGCCGCTGCTCGTACACGCTACGAAGCAGATTCTGGACACCTGGGGCGAGGACGGCTGGGAGCTCGTCCAGGTCGTGCCCGGCCCGAACCCCGAGCAGTTGGTGGCCTACCTGAAGCGGGAGAAGCAGGCATGAGCGCGGTCGAGTCCCGACTCGTCGAACTGGGGCTGACGCTGCCGGAGGTCGTGCCGCCTCTCGCCGCCTACCAGCCCGCGGTGCAGTCCGGCGTGTATGTGTACACCTCCGGGCAGCTTCCGATGGTGGACGGCAAGCTTCCGGTCACCGGCAAGGTGGGCGCCGAGGTCACCGCCGAGGAGGCCAAGGACCTGGCCCGTACGTGCGCCCTCAACGCGCTCGCCGCGGTGAAGTCCGTGACGGGCGACCTGGACCGCATCGCACGCGTGGTGAAGGTCGTGGGCTTCGTCGCGTCAGCCTCGGACTTCACGGGTCAGCCAGGTGTCGTCAACGGCGCCAGCGAGCTGCTGGCCGAGGTCCTCGGCGACAAGGGCGTGCACGCCCGCAGCGCGGTCGGCGTGGCGGTGCTCCCGCTCGACGCGCCGGTCGAGGTGGAGATCCAGGTGGAGCTGACGGAGGCGTAGGCACACCTCCCGGACGCGGCCGTCTCGGCACGGCTCTTCCGGGGTACCCGGTGGACCCGGCGAGGGTGATCATTGCCTCTCGAACAATCGCTCACCACGGGATAGCCTCCGCCCATGGCGAATGGGCAGTGGTTTCCACCGGAGTGGCCAGAGCGTATCCGCGCGCTTGCGGAAGGCACGCTCACTCCGGTCTCCCCGAAGCGCGCGGCCACCGTCATGCTCCTCAAGGACACCGACGGCGCCCCCGCTGTCCACATGTTGCGCAGACGCGCCTCCATGGCCTTCGCCGGAGGCGCGTACGCCTATCCGGGCGGCGGTGTGGATCCCCGCGACGACGACCTCCGGATCGGCTGGGCGGGGCCCACGCGCGCGTGGTGGGCCGACCGCCTCGGTGTCGACGAGACGTCGGCGCAGGCCATCGTCTGCGCCGCCGTCCGGGAGACGTACGAGGAGGCCGGCGTCCTGCTCGCCGGCCCCACCTCGCAGACGGTAGTCGGCGACACCACGGGTGCCGAGTGGGAGGCGGATCGTGCGGCGCTGGTCGCCCGCGACCTCTCGTTCGCCGAGTTCCTCGACCGCAGGGGACTCGTGCTGCGCTCCGACCTGCTCGGCGCCTGGACCCGCTGGATCACCCCGGAGTTCGAGACCCGCCGTTACGACACGTGGTTCTTCGTGGCCGCACTCCCGGAGGGGCAGCGCACGCGCAACGCCTCCACGGAGGCCGACCGCACGGTGTGGATCCGCCCCGCCCAGGCGGCTGCCTCGTACGACGAGGGCGAACTGCTGATGATGCCGCCCACCATCGCCACCCTGCGCCAGTTGATCCCGTTCACGAGCGCCGCCGAGGCCCTGAAGGCGGCCCCCGGCCGTGATCTGACCCCCGTGCTGGCCAGGGCCCGTCTGGTGGACGGCGAGATCGTGCTGGCCTGGCCCGGCCATGACGAGTTCACCAAGCACATCCCGACGGGTGGAGCGACCGCATGACCTACGCGACGGAAGGTGCCCCCGCATGACGGACGCCGCAGCCCTCCCCGGTCAGCCGCGTGGCGAGGTTCTCTCGGGTCCGGCCACCGCGCGCGCCGTGAACGTCCTCGCGCCCAACGCGTCGGCGATGACCCTCGACGGCACCAACACGTGGATCGTCTCCGAGCCCGGGGCCGATCTGGCGGTGGTGGTCGACCCCGGCCCGCTCGATGAGGGACACCTGCGCAATGTGATCGACACGGCGGAGAAGTCCGGCAAGCGGATCGCGCTCACCCTGCTCACGCACGGCCACGCCGATCACGCCGAGGGCGCCGCGCGGTTCGCCGAGCTGACGGACACGAAGGTGCGTGCCCTGGATCCGGCACTCCGGCTCGGCGACGAGGGGCTGGGCCACGGCGATGTCGTCACCGTCGGCGGCCTGGAGTTGCGCGTCGTGCCGACGCCCGGCCACACCGCGGACTCCCTCTCCTTCCACCTTCCGGCCGACCGGGCCGTCCTGACCGGCGACACCGTCCTGGGCCGCGGCACGACGGTCGTCGCCCACCCGGACGGCCGCCTGGGGGACTACCTGGACTCCCTGCGCCGCCTCAGGTCGCTCACCGTCGACGACGGGGTCCACACCGTGCTCCCCGGCCATGGGCCGGTCCTGGAGGACGCCCAGGGCGCCATCGAGTACTACCTGGCCCACCGCGCCCACCGTCTGGCCCAGGTGGAGACGGCGGTCGAGAACGGCCACCGCGCTCCGGGCGAGGTCGTGGCCCACGTGTACGCGGACGTGGACCGCTCCCTGTGGCCGGCGGCCGAGCTGTCGGTGCGGGCGCAGCTCGAGTACCTGGGGGAACACGGGCTGATCTGAGCCCGTACGTCTGCGGATCGCTCACCAGCCGCGAGGCGACGCCGAAGCGGAGTCCCGAGTCGCGGCCCGCGCGGCCCCTGGCGGCAACGACGAAGGGCCCCGCCTCCGCAGAGAACGGGACCCGTAGTCGTGATGTCGGGACCGCGCGTCAGCGCGACCGCTTCGCCAGCCGCTCCACGTCCAGCAGGATCACGGCGCGCGCCTCCAGGCGCAGCCACCCGCGCCCGGCGAAGTCCGCGAGGGCCTTGTTGACCGTCTCACGCGAGGCACCGACCAGCTGGGCGAGTTCCTCCTGTGTGAGGTCGTGCACGACGTGGATGCCCTCCTCGGACTGCACGCCGAACCGCCGCGAGAGGTCCAGCAGTGCACGGGCCACACGGCCCGGCACGTCCGAGAAGACCAGGTCGGACATCTGGTCATTGGTCTTGCGCAGGCGCCGGGCGACGGCGCGCAGCAATGCGGCGGCCACCTCGGGCCGCGCGTTCAGCCACGGCTGGAGGTCGCCGTGGCCCAGGCCCAGCAGCTTGACCTCGGTCAGGGCGGTCGCCGTCGCCGTACGCGGACCCGGGTCGAACAGCGACAGCTCGCCGATCAGCTCACCGGGGCCCAGCACCGCCAGCATGTTCTCGCGGCCATCGGGGGATGCGCGGTGCAGCTTCACCTTGCCGTCCATGACCACGTAGAGGCGGTCACCGGGGTCACCCTCGTGGAACAGCGAGTCGCCGCGGGCGAGGGTCACCTCACTCATGGAGGCGCGCAGCTCCGCGGCCTGCTCGTCATCGAGCGCCGCGAAGAGCGGGGCGCGCCGCAGAACGTCGTCCACGAGTTCTCTCCTTGTCGACCTGCTCAGGGGATCTTGTTCCCCCGTGTACCAGGGGACCGTGTTCCCCATTTTGCCGGACGGTCCAAACAGTGTGATCTGTCACAAGGATGCCGCACTGGTGTGCCGTGGGATGCAGCAGGGGGCCAATTGGGCGCTGATCTTCCGGGTCCGGGGCGGATGTCGGTGCCGGGCCTTAGGCTGGCCGAGTGTCCAAATCGCCGGTGAGAGCGCAGGCCAAGGGAGCTGGGCGGGTGGTTGTACGTCGCGATTCCGCTGTGGGCGAACAGGGTCCCGGCGGTGGTGGAAAAACGGCAAAGGTGGCGAAATCGGCGCCCGAGGAGGCGGCCGGGAAACGCCCTGCCAAGAAAGCTGCCGCCAAGAAGGCCGCTGCCAGGACCACCGAGAAGGCCGTCGCGAAGAAGGCTGGTGCCAAGAAGACCGCGGCCACCGCCGAGAAGGCCGCACCGGAGAAGACGGCGACCAAGAAGCCCGCTTCGAGAAGAAAGCCCGCCTCGGTGGAGGCCGTCGCCGAGGACACCGCAGTCACCGTCAAGGGCGCCGCTCCGGCGAAGGCCGTCGCCGTCAAGCCCGTCGGGGGCGAGTCCCGTACCGCCCTGGTCCGCCGAGCCCGCCGTATCAACCGTGAGCTCGCCGAGCTGTACCCGTACGCCCACCCCGAACTGGACTTCGAGAGCCCCTTCCAGCTGATCGTCGCCACGGTCCTGTCCGCGCAGACCACCGACCTGCGGGTGAACCAGACCACCCCGGCCCTCTTCGCCAGGTACCCGACCCCCGAGGACCTCGCCGCGGCCAACCCGGAGGAGGTCGAGGAGATCCTGCGCCCGACGGGCTTCTTCCGAGCCAAGACCAAGTCGGTGATAGGGCTCTCCAAGGCACTGGTCGAGCAGTTCGGCGGCGAGGTCCCCGGCCGTCTGGAGGACCTCGTCAAGCTGCCGGGCGTCGGCCGCAAGACCGCCTTCGTGGTGCTCGGCAACGCCTTCGGCCGACCGGGCCTCACCGTCGACACGCACTTCCAGCGACTCGTCCGCCGCTGGCAGTGGACCGACGAGACCGACCCGGACAAGATCGAGGCGGCGGTCGGCGCGCTCTTCCCCAAGAGCGACTGGACGATGCTCTCGCATTATGTGATCTTCCACGGCCGCCGCATCTGCCACGCCCGCAAGCCGGCCTGCGGCGCCTGCCCGATCGCCCCGCTCTGCCCGGCGTACGGCGAGGGCGAGACCGATCCCGAGAAGGCGAAGAAGCTTCTCAAGTACGAGAAGGGCGGCTTCCCGGGGCAGCGCCTCAAGCCACCGCAGGCGTACCTGGACGCGGGCGGCATCCCGGCCCGGCCGCTGGGGGCCGGGTGAGGCGCGGGAGCGTGCGGCGCCCGGGAGGGGAACGGTTCCCTGCGGACAGCGGGAGAGGACACCCGTACGAGGGACTCGCGGAACGATCCGCGGTACCGCGGGCGTTGGGATCGGCAGAACGGGGGTGGCGATGACGCACGCGAGCGATACGAACCACATGGGAGACACGGACAGCGGGCGGCTGCGGCTGAGCACGGAGGGCCTGCCCGGCTGGCTCGACCCGGTCGTGCAGGTCGTGGAGAACGTCGAGCCGCTTCAGCTCAGCCGCTTCCTGCCGCCGGAGAACGGCGCGGGGCGTCAGTCGGCCGTACTGATCCTGCTCGGTGAAGGCGCCCGAGGCCCCGAGCTGCTGCTGATGGAGCGAGCCAGTTCGCTGCGCTCACACGCCGGGCAGCCGTCGTTTCCCGGTGGCGCCCTCGACCCCGAGGACGGTGACCCGAAGGCCGGAGGGCCACTGCGGGCCGCGCTGCGCGAGGCCGAGGAGGAGACCGGGCTCGACCCCGGCGGCGTCCAGCTCTTCGGTGTGCTCCCCAAGCTCTACATCCCGGTCAGCGGCTTCGTCGTGACACCCGTCCTCGGCTGGTGGCGGAAGAAGAGCCCCGTGGGCGTCGTCGACCCGAACGAGACGGCGCGGGTCTTCACCGTCCCCGTGGCGGATCTCACGGACCCCGCCAACCGAGTCACCGCCGTCCACCCCAGCGGCCACCGAGGTCCGGCATTCCTGGTCGAATCAGCCCTCGTCTGGGGCTTCACGGCCGGAGTCATCGACCGACTGCTGCACTACGCGGGCTGGGAGCGCCCCTGGGACCGCGAGAAGCAGGTCCCGCTCGACTGGCGGTCATGACAGGGTGGCCACCGTGCTGTGTTTTTCGGGGGTCGCCGTGCCCCACGGTCGCCGTTCGGGGGGCCAGTGCCCCGGTCTGACGACGGTGACCGGAAAGTGACGAGGCGAGGCTTGACGCAGTGAACGTGCTGGACATCCTGTTGCTGGTCGCCGCCGTGTGGTTCGCGATCGTCGGTTACCGCCAGGGCTTCGTCGTGGGCATCCTTTCGGTGACCGGCTTCCTGGGCGGCGGCCTGATCGCGGTGTATCTGCTCCCCTTCATCTGGGACAAGGCGACAGGTGACCACAAGATGGGCACGACCGTCGCGGTGATCGCAGTTGTTGTCGTGATCGTCTGCGCGTCCGTCGGCCAGGCCTTGACCACTCACCTCGGCAACAAGCTGCGCCGATACATGACCTGGTCCCCGGCCCGAGCCCTGGACGCCACGGGCGGTGCCCTCGTCAACGTGGTGGCGATGTTCCTGGTCGCCTGGCTGATCGGCTCGGCCCTCGCCGGTACGACCCTGCCGACGCTCGGCAAGGAGGTCCGCGGCTCCAAGGTGCTCCTCGGCGTCTCCCGCGCCCTGCCCGCGCGGGCCGACACCTGGTTCGCGGACTTCTCCTCGGTCCTCGCGCAGAACGGCTTCCCGCAGGTCTTCAGCCCGTTCGCGAACGAACCCATCACCGAGGTCCAGCCTCCCGACCCGACCCTCGCGAGGAGCCCGGTCGCCGTGCGCGCCCAGCGGTCCATCGTCAAGGTCATGGGCACCGCGCAGAGCTGCGGCAAGGTCCTCGAAGGTACGGGCTTCGTCTTCGGCAACCGTCGCGTGATGACGAACGCGCACGTCGTCGGCGGGGTCGACGAGCCCACTGTGCAGATAGGCGGCGAGGGCAGGAAGTACGACGCGAAGGTCGTCCTCTACGACTGGCGGCGCGACATCGCGGTACTGGACGTGCCGAACCTGAAAGCGCCGGTGCTGCGGTTCACGTCCACGGACGCGTCCGGCGGCAGCAACGCGATCGTCGCGGGCTTCCCGGAGAACGGGTCGTACAACGTCCAGCCCGCGCGTGTCCGCGGCCGCATAACGGCCGACGGCGCGGACATCTATCACCGTGGCACGGTCCGCCGTGACGTGTACTCGCTGTATGCGACCGTCCGGCAGGGCAACTCCGGCGGCCCGCTGCTCACCCCTGACGGCAGGGTCTACGGGGTGGTCTTCGCGAAGTCCCGCGACGACGCCGAAACCGGGTACGCGCTCACCGCGGACGAGGTCCGGGAGGACATCGCCAAGGGGCGTAGGGCGAACCAGCAGGTGGACAGCGACAAATGCGCCCTCTGAATCCAGGCGCCCTCCGAGTCCGCGAAGGGGGCGGCCCCGGGGGACCGGGTCAGCCGCGCGGGTGGCGCAGACGCACCGAGACCCAGCGGGCCCGGCGGCGCAGAATGCGCGGGATCCCCACCCTGAGGTCCGTGCCCGGCAATTGCGGGGCGCCCCTCTCGTGGGTGCTCGGACCAGCGGCCGAGCTGCGGTCGCGTGCTACGTCACTGAAGTCGTGCGTCCAACCCATACCCCGACGTCTGCCCCTGCCCCAAGGTCGATAACCGCCTCCGGGCCCACCGATTGGCCTATGCGCGGGGCATGTGTGGTCGCATATGGAACAGTCGTGCGTGTCCGGATACCGAACGCATTCACGCGGTCACCGACAGGGTTCGCCGCCATCCCATGAGAGTCAGGTGGGTCACCGGTCGGGCTCGGGGTCCTTGAGCCAGTTGATCAGCTCCGAGGAGAACGCCACCGGGTCCTCCTCGTGCGGGAAGTGCCCCAGTCCGTCGAACAGCCGCCAGCGGTAGGGCGCCTCGACGTACTCACCCGATCCGGCCGCGCTCCTGGTGCGCATCACAGGGTCCAGTGAGCCGTGCAGATGCAGGGTGGGAACCCGTACGGGCCGCTTCATACGCCGGTTGAACTGGATGCCGTCGGGCCGGGCCAGGGAGCGCACCATCCAGCGGTACGGCTCGATGGCGCAGTGCGCCGTCGACGGGATGCACATGGCACGCCGGTACGTCTCGACGGCCTTGTCGTCCGGCAGCCGAGGGCCCGACCAGTCCCGGATCAGCCGCCCGACCAGGGCGGCGTCGTCGGCGGTGAGCCGACGCTCGGGGATCCAGGGCCGCTGGAACCCCCAGACGTAGGAACCCGCGGTCGTCTGCTTGACGTCACCGAGCATCGCAGACCGCCAGCGCCGTGGATGAGGCATTGAGGCGACCACGAGCCGTCGGACGAGCTTCGGGCGCATTACGGCCGCCGTCCAGGCCAGATACCCGCCCAGGTCATGGCCGACGAGCGCGGCATCGGGCTCGCCCAGGGACCGTACGACGCCGGTGATGTCGAGCGCCAGGTTCGCGGGGTCGTAGCCGCGCGGCGTACGGTCGCTGCCGCCGACCCCGCGCAGGTCCATCGCCACGGCCCGGAAGCCCGCGTCGGCGAGTGCCACCAGTTGGTGCCGCCAGGTCCACCAGAACTGCGGGAAGCCGTGCAGCAGCAGCACCAGCGGTCCGTCGCCCAGTTCCGCGATGTGGAAGCGCGCGCCGTTGGCGGCGACGTCGCGATGCGTCACCCCCTGCCCGCCGGGTACGTCGAGCCGTACGACCGAGGTGGGTTGAGCCGAAGGGGTGGCGGGGTCCGTCATGAAGACGAGCGTGCCACAGCCTCGACGGCCGTGTCGGCCTCGTGGGGTTGACGGGGGTGCGGCTTGGCGGCCTGCAGGACGCCCGCGGTCTCCTTCATGGACGCGGCGACCTTCTGTGGGCCCCCGCTCTTCTTGGCCTTCTTCGCGAAGACGATACCGATGAGCGTGAGGACTCCGAAGACCAGTACGTTCGCGCCGAAGGACGTCAGGAAGCAGAGGGCCAGGTTCCAACTGGTCCAGGTGCGAATTCCGTACGCCAACGCGAAGTTCAGCATCGGCAGCGAGAACAGCAGTACTGCGCCCGCAGCCGAAAATGCTCCGCCGCTCACGGCGCCGCGCTTGACGTCCCGCCTGAGCTGGGCCTTCGCCAGTGCGATCTCGTCGTGCACCAGCGCGGACATTTCGGTCGTCGCCGAGGCGAACAGTTGGCCGATGCTCTGTTCGGTGCCGACCGGGCTGCCGTCGGGTGCGCTCATCGCGGTCTCCCTGCTCTGTGCGTGGGTACTCCGCGGGTGCTGCGGAGTTTTGTGGATGTGTCAGATCATGCCGGACGCGCCTTCTCCCCGCCTGCCCGCCTGCCCACTTCGGCGAAGCGTGCCACCCCTCACGTGGGCCGGGGCCCGCGCCAGGCAGGCCTGCCGGTCGCCGCTCAGGAGCGGGTGTCGTCCGGGGTGTCGGCCGAGGCATCGCTCCCGGCGGACTTCAGCACGGCGAGCCTGCGGTGCTCGGCGGCCTTGCGTTCGTGGATCTCGGCCATGCGCAGGTGGTACGCCGGGTCGTCCTGCTCGTAGACGTCCGGAATGCCGTCGAGGTCCTCGTCGCGCTCCTCGTCCTCGCACAGGGCACGGTACTTGGCGTTGCGTACCTTCAGCAGCACGGTCGCGAACACGGCGGCGATCAGCGACCCGGTGAGGACGGCGGCCTTGACCTCGTCCGTGAGCACCGCGTCGCCCTCGAAAGCCAACTCGCCGATGAGCAGCGAGACGGTGAAGCCGATGCCGGCCAGCGAGGCGACGGCGAACACATCGGGCCAGGCGAGGCCGTCGCTGAGCGAGGCCCGGGTGAAGCGGACCGTCAGCCAGGTGCCACCGAACACGCCGACCGTCTTGCCGACGACGAGACCGAGCACGACGCCGAGCGTCTCCGGCTTGGTGAACACGTCCACGAGCGCTCCGCCGGAGATCGCGGCGCCCGCGCTGAACAGCGCGAACAGCGGTACCGCGAGACCGGCGGACAGAGGCCGTACGAGGTGTTCGATGTGCTCGCCCAGGGAGCGCTCCTCGCCCTCGTGGCGGTGGCAGCGCAGCATCAGTCCCATGGCCACACCGGCAATGGTGGCGTGGACGCCGCTGTTGTACATCAGCCCCCAGATGACCAGGGCGAGCGGAACGTACACGTACCAGCCGCGCACGCCGTTGCGTAGCAGCACCCAGAACACGGCGAGGCCGACGACGGCGCCGCCGAGGGCGGCGAAGTTCAGACCGTGCGGGAAGAAGATCGCGATGATCAGGATCGCGCCCAGGTCGTCGACCACGGCGAGGGTGAGCAGGAACGCGCGCAGGGCGGAGGGCAGGGAGGTGCCGATGACCGCGAGCACGGCGAGCGCGAAGGCGATGTCGGTGGCTGTGGGGACCGCCCAGCCGGCGAGGGAGCCGCCGCCGGCGGCGTTGGTGACGGTGTAGACGATCGCGGGTACGGCCATGCCGCAGAGGGCGGCGACCACGGGGAGCACGGCGGCGCGGGGATCCCTCAGATCACCCGCGACCAGCTCCCGCTTGAGCTCGATCCCGGCGACGAAGAAGAAGATCGCGAGGAGGCCGTCCGCGGCCCAGTGCGCGACGGACAGATGGAGTCCGAGGGAGGAGGGCCCGATGTGGAAGTGGCTGATGCTGTCGTAGCTGCCGCGCAGGACAGGTATGTTCGCCCAGAGCAGCGCGGCGATCGCGGCGACCAGGAGCAGTACACCGCCGACGGTCTCGGTGCGCAGCGCATCCGCGATGAAGGTCCGCTCGGGCAGGGAGAGACGTCCGAGGAACGAGCGGTTACGGGTGCGGGGCGCGGTCACAGGGAAGACCTCCGGGTCGGTACGGCAAGCTGACAACCGCCACGAGGCAACGCGCAGCGGCTTGCCGACCAGACTTCCCGGCACACCATGAACGTTCCATTTTACCGGATCCTTAGCACTGCGAAGGTCGGTCGCCCGGCGGGCCAGGTGCGGATCCGGGTGCGCGGGGAGAGGCGTGCGCGTCGGCGGAGGCGTGCCGTGGCCCTGCGAGCAGGGGGGCTCCGGTGACGACGAGAAGGGGGCGCCCGGCGTGATGCCGGGCGCCCCCTTCGGGCGGGTGGGGGATGAGCCTCAGTCCTCGCTCGGCGTCGCCGGCAGCTTCGTCTGGATCAGGTCCATCACCGTCGAGTCCGTCAGCGTCGTGACATCCCCGAGCTGGCGGTTCTCGGCGACATCCCGCAGCAGGCGTCGCATGATCTTCCCGGAGCGCGTCTTCGGCAGCTCCGCCACCGGCAGGATCCGCTTCGGCTTGGCGATCGGCCCGAGCGTCGCACCGACGTGGTTGCGCAGCTCGCTGGTGAGGTTTTCGTCCTCGGACGCCGTACCCCGCAGGATCACGAACGCCACGATCGCCTGCCCCGTCGTCTCGTCCGCCGCGCCCACGACCGCCGCCTCGGCGACCGCCGGATGCGACACCAGGGCCGACTCGACCTCCGTTGTCGAGATGTTGTGCCCGGACACGAGCATCACGTCGTCGACGCGCCCGAGGAGCCAGATGTCTCCGTCGTCGTCCTTCTTCGCGCCGTCCCCTGCGAAGTACTTGCCCTCGAACCGCGACCAGTACGTGTCGATGTACCGCTGGTCGTCTCCCCAGATGGTGCGCAGCATCGACGGCCACGGCTCGGTGAGCACGAGGTAGCCGCCGCCCCCGTTCGCCACCTCGTTCCCCTCGTCGTCGACCACGGTGGCGGAGATGCCCGGCAGCGGCCGCTGCGCTGACCCCGGCTTGGTCTCCGTCACGCCCGGCAGCGGCGAGATCATCATCGTGCCGGTCTCGGTCTGCCACCAGGTGTCCACGATCGGCGTACGGTCCCCGCCGATGTGCTTGCGGTACCACACCCATGCCTCGGGGTTGATCGGCTCACCGACGGACCCCAGCACCCGCAGCGACGACAGGTCGAACTTGGCAGGGATGTCGTCGCCCCACTTCATGAACGTGCGGATGGCCGTGGGTGCCGTGTACAGGATGGTCACCCCGTACTTCTGGACGATCTCCCAGAAGCGGCCCTGGTGCGGTGTGTCGGGCGTGCCCTCGTACAGGACCTGGGTCGCGCCGTTTGCCAGCGGCCCGTACACGATGTAAGAGTGCCCGGTGACCCAGCCGACGTCGGCGGTGCACCAGTACACGTCCGTCTCCGGCTTGAGGTCGAAGACCGCGTTGTGGGTGTACGCCGCCTGAGTGAGGTAGCCGCCGGAGGTGTGCAGGATGCCCTTCGGCTTACCCGTCGTGCCGGACGTGTACAGGATGAACAGCGGGTGCTCGGCGTCGAACGCCTCGGGTGTGTGCTCGGCGGACTGCCGCTCGACGATCTCGTGCCACCACACGTCCCGGCCTTCGGACCAGGCGACCTCCTGGCCCGTACGGCGCACGACGAGGACGTGCTCGACGTTGTCCACGCGCTCGATGGCGTCGTCGACGGCCGGCTTGAGGGCGGACGGCTTGCCACGCCGGTAGCCGCCGTCCGTGGTGATCACGACCTTGGCGTCGGCGTCCCGAATGCGGGTGGCCAGCGCGTCCGCGGAGAAGCCACCGAAGACGACGGAGTGTGTGGCGCCGATGCGGGCGCAGGCCAGCATCGCGATCGCGGTCTCCGGGATCATGGGCATGTAGACGGCGACCCGGTCGCCCTTCCGGACCCCCAGCTCAAGCAGGGCGTTCGCGGCCTTGGAGACCTCGTCCTTGAGCTCGGCGTAGGTGATCGCGCGGCTGTCGCCGGGCTCGCCCTCGAAGTGGATGGCGACGCGCTCGCCATGGCCCGCCTCGACATGCCGGTCGACGCAGTTGTAGGCGACGTTGAGCTTGCCGTCCTTGAACCACTTGGCGAACGGCGGGTTCGACCAGTCCAGGGTCTCGGTCGGCGCCTTGGCCCAGGTCAGCCGCCGGGCCTGCTCGGCCCAGAAGCCGAGCCTGTCAGCCTTGGCCTGCTCGTACGCCTCTGCCGTGACGTTGGCGTCTGCGGCCAGGTCGGCGGGGGGCGCGAACCTGCGCTCTTCCTTGAGCAGATTGGCCAGGCTTTCGTTGCTCACGACATCTCCCTTTCCCGGGGTGTCCGTTGTGTCCCGGTCCACAGCTCATCAGACGAGGGGGCTCGGTGACAAGGGTCGGCGGAAAATTGGTTTAGACCTGTGGGTTCTGCCGGTGAACAGATCTCCTCCAGGTCACGTACGCTCCACCACCCTGGTTCATCTCGAGCGGTATTTCTCGCGCCTGGCCCTGAGGGGCCGTGGCAGAGCCCGTTGGCGTTCCGCGCCCGAGGGAAGGCCGCGGCCGCCTGGAGCTCGCCGTAGATCTTGCTCTGACAGTCTGGACCATCCCGGATCGCCCGTGCTGATAAAACGACCCTAAGTGGTTCAAGCTGGGCGCCATTTCAAGATCTTTCAAGGCGCTCGTAGGGCGGATCTTTCCTTTCGGAGCCGGCGGTGCGCGGCCCGGCGACCGGTCTTGCCCGCACCCGGCGATCACGCCGGGCTGCGCAGCTCCCCGGCGACTCCCACCCGGTCGAAGATGTCGCCCTCCTCCGCGGTGGTGAGCAGATATGCCTGTGCCTCGCCCACATGGAAGTACATCCCGTGGATTTCGAGCCTGCCCTCGCCCAGGGCCCGGGCCACGGAATCGTGTGCCCGCAGGTGTTCCAGCTGCTGCACCACGTTGGTGAGACACAGTTGCTCGACCGCGTCGGCCGGTGTCCGCCCGGCGATCCGGGCCAAGCGCCGTTCTCCGTCGGCCGTACGCTCCATGCTGGGCAGGCCGTGCCGCAACCACCGCCTGAGCGGGGTCTGGGCACCGCCCGGTTCCGAGCTGTGCAGGGCCTGCATCGCCCCGCAGCCGGAGTGGCCGCACACCGTGATGGACCGCACTCTCAGGACGTCCACCGCGTACTCGATCGCCGCGGCCACCGAGTCGTCCCCGCTCTCCAGGCCGGGCAGCGGCACCAGGTTGCCGACGTTGCGGACGACGAAGAGGTCGCCGGGGCCGCTGGAGGTGATCATTGATGTGACGAGCCGCGAGTCGGCGCAGGTCAGAAAGAGCTGCGAGGGCTGCTGTCCCTCGCGCGCGAGGCGGGCCAGCTCCTTGCGCATCAGCGGCGCGGTGTTTTGCTGGAACGCACTGATCCCGCGTGCCAGTTGCTGCCCGCTTGCTCCCGACCCGTCGACCGCCCCTTCCGGATGGCCTTCGGTCGACATTGACGGCTGGTGCTCACACTGGTGGTTGCGCCAGGGAGTCCAGGGCCGGCACCGGCACGCGGACGCCGCGGTCGACTCCTGGTTACCCGTGAGCGCGGGAGCGTCCGGGGCCGGCATCGTGATACGGGTTCCGGCCCGGCCGGTGAGGTCGACCGTGCCGCCCCGCGCGAGGTGCGTCTTCTGCCAGTCCTGCAGGGACTCGTATGCCGCGTGGTCCATGAAGGACCCGTCCAGTTCCACCACGGCGTCCGCTCCCGCGGGTACCAGGTGCAGCGTCCGGCTGAGTCGGGGCACCGCGAGGAACGTCAACTGCCCTCTTACGCGTACGTAGTGAACTTCCCGCTTCTCCTCGTAGGTGATGCGGGTGCGGGCGAGACGGTGCAGGGCCACGACCACGGCCACGGCGACGCCCAGCATCACGCCCTGCAGGACGCCCAGGAAGACGACGCCGAGCGTGGTGACGGCGTACACCACCACCTCTCGGTGGCGAGTGACCGTGCGGATGTGGTGCAGGGACACCATCTGGACGCCGACGGCCATCACCAGGGCGGCGAGCGAGGCGAGGGGGATCAGTTCGAGCGCCGGGACCATCAGCAGCGCGGCCACTACTACCCAAACGCCGTGCAGCATCGTGGAGTTCCTGCTGATGGCGCCGGAGTGCACGTTCGCCGAACTTCTGACGGCGACGCCCGCGAGCGGTAGCCCACCGAGCGCCCCCGAGACGATGTTCGCGGCGCCCTGTCCGAGCAGCTCGCGATCGAGGTCGGAGCGGCCGAGGTGCGGATGGCGTCCGGCAGCCAGCTTGTCCACGGCCACGGCGCCGAGCAGCGACTGCACGCTGCACACCAGGGTGATGGTCAGGACGGCGGCGGCGATGCCGAGGACGGGACCTTCGGGAAGCCCGGCCGGCGCGTGGCTGCGCCAGGACGGCAGGTCGACCTTGGGCAGAGTGAGGCCGGTGAGGGAGGCGGTCGCGGTGGCTGCGGTGACGGCGACGAGCGCGGCCGGGACCTTGCGCAGAAAGCGTCCGGTCCGTCCGGGAAGGCGAGGCCAGACCAGCAGGACGACCAGGGTCAGCGCGCTCATGGACACCGCGGCGGGGTGCAGGCGCGCCAACTGTGCGGGCAGCGCCCGGAGGTTGTCGGAGACCGCGCTCTGCGGGGTGCCCCCGAGCACGATGTGCAGCTGGGCCACCGCGATGGTGACGCCGATGCCGGCGAGCATGCCGTGCACGATCGCGGGGCTGACGGCGAGCGCCGTACGCGCGACGCGCAGGCAACCGAGGCCGAGTTGGGCGAAGCCGGCGAGGACGGTGACGGCGCAGGTCGTACGCCATCCGTAGTGGTGGATGAGGTCGGCGGTGACCACGGTGAGTCCGGCGGCGGGGCCGCTGACCTGGAGTGGGGAGCCGCCGAGCCGGCCGACGACGAGACCGCCGACAGCTGCGGCGACCAGGCCGGACTGCAGTGGGGCTCCGGTGGCGAGGGCGATACCGAGGGACAGGGGGAGTGCGATCAGGAAGACCGCGATGGAGGCCGACAGGTCGACGCCCGCGACGCGGAAGCGGCGGGGCGGGATCGGCGGGGGGCTGTGGGGCGGGTGCGGGCGCTTCGTCCGAGTCGAGTCGGCGGCGCGGGCGGGGACGTAGGCGGACATGGTTCCCGTCTCCTCCGGTACGGCGCGGTCGCGGAAGGGGTGGCCCCGGCCGAGGGGCCGGGGTGGGGTCGCGGCCGTGGGCCACGTCGTACAGCGGCGGGATATCCCAACGCTCAGTAAATGGGTCGTAATGCAAAGTAAAGGAAGCCTATCGAAGAGCAGGGCGAATAGGGCAACAGGTCACCCAGGAGGCTGAATGGTCAATATCGTAGGATTGTCAGGCAAAATTGACCGATGACTCATGCGGTCTTGGTCAGGCTTCGTGTGGATGTGGTCGGATACGGCGCCGCGAAACACCTGATCGGTGCGGCCTCGACCGAAGCAGGGAGAAGCAGGAAGAGGGGCGGAAGGTGGTCGTCGCCCAGAGGGTCTCCGCGGGCGTCCTCCTGGCCGCGGCCTACGCCACCGTGCTCGCCGGGTGCTCGACCGGTACGAGCCGTTCCGAGGGGGTGGGTGCCAGCGGGGCAGGCGGTGTCCCAGCGTCGGGGAGTGTGGTTCGCCTGACCGGCGACGGCTCCCGTCGTACGCAGACGCCCGGCCGCCCCTGCTCAGGACCGAGCGGATGAAGCCCCGTCAGGAATCGCTCCCGGGCAGTGAGTGTCCCTGTTCCGGCTCACTGGCCAGGAGCGGTTGCTCACACGGCGGCAGCCTGGCCCTCGTTGAGGACGAATCCCGGGTCGATCTGCGCCGCCAGGTCGGCGCCGGTGCGCTCGTTTCCCCAACTGGTCGCGTTCTTCAGGTGGAAGTGGACCATCTGGCGCGTGTAGCGCTCCCAGTCGCGCAGTTCGTAGGTGGCGTCCGCGGCTACCTGAAGGACGCGCAGGGAGCGGCGGTTGGCATCCTCCAGGAATTCGAACCGGGGCGGGCGGCCCTTCTCCATGGAGCGCACCCAGTCCGAGTGCCCGATGGTCACGAGCAGGTCGTCACCGACCTCGGCGCGGAGGAAGTCGACGTCGTCCTGTCCCTGCACCTTGTTGCCGACGACCTTCAGGATGATCCCGAAGTCGCGGGCGTATTCCTTGTACTGGCGATAGACGGAAACTCCCTTCCGGGTCGGTTCGGCGACGAGGAACGTGATGTCGAAACGCGTGAACATGCCGGAGGCGAAGGAGTCCGACCCCGCCGTCATGTCGACCACGACGTACTCGTCGCGGCTGTCCACCAGGTGATTCAGGCACAGCTCCACCGCTCCCGTCTTGGAGTGGTAGCAAGCGACCCCCAGGTCGGCGTCCGTGAAGGGGCCGGTGACCATCAAGCGGACCGCTGTGCCGTTGAGTTCCACCGGGTGTGCGCACGCGTCGTACACCGGATTGTCCTCGCGCACCCGCAGCAGCCGTGAGCCCTCGCCGGGTGGGGTGGTCTTGATCATCGTTTCCGCTGAGGCGATACGCGGGTTGGATCCGCGGAGGTAGTCCTTGATCAGCCGCATCCGCTCCCCCATGGCAGGCAGCGCCGCGGCCTTCTCCTCGTCGAGCCCGAGTGCGGCGCCGAGGTGCTGGTTGATGTCGGCGTCGATGGCGACGACGGGCGCTCCGGTGGCAGCGAGGTGGCGGATGAACAGGGAGGACAGGGTCGTCTTGCCACTGCCGCCCTTCCCGACGAAAGCAATTTTCATGTTCACGAAGAGTAGTCAGGTGGTGGCGGTGCGTGGTAGGTGGTCGTGAAGAAGACCACTCCTTCGAAGGAGGGGCGCGAAGGTGCGTAGGGTCGTACTCATGAGTACGACAGGTGCGGCCGCCGATCCTCCTCCAAGCTCTCGAGCGAGTTCGAGCAAGCGAGACCCCCTTGCAGCCCTGGGGGCGCTGCCCGGTGTGGCTGAGTCCGTGGAGTCCGTGCGCAAGGCCGTGGACCGGGTTTACGGGCACCGGATCATGCGGCGCCGCAGCAACGAGGTCACCTCCGAGGCGGCGCTTCGCGGCGCACGCGGTTCGGCGGCGCTGTCCGGGGCGGACTGGGCCCTTGAAGAGGTGCGTCGACGTACCGACTTCAGGGGTGACGACGAGGCCCGGTCAGTCGGTGCGGCTCTCAGGCTGACCGCGGAAGCGGGTCAACTGCTGTCCATCTGGCGGCAGTCGCCCCTGCGGGTGCTGGCGCGGCTGCATTTGGTGGCGGCCGCGGACTCCGATCCCTGGGTGGGGCGTCCTCGGCAGGCCGGCGAGCCGGTCGACGAGCCGCTCGTGGAGCTGCCGCTGCCGGACGCGGCCGAGGTCTCGGGGCGCCTCGAGGGGCTCTCCGAACTGATCGTCGCGGGTGGCTCGGCCCCCGCTCTTGTCACCGCGGCCGTCGTACACGGTGAGCTGCTGGCCCTACGTCCCTTTGCTTCCCACAACGGCCTGGTCGCGCGGGCTGCCCAGCGCATCGTCCTCGTGGGGAGCGGTCTCGACCCGAAGGCGATCTGCTCGGCGGAGGTCGGCCACGCGGAACTGGGTCGCGCGGCCTACGTGGCGGCGCTCGGTGGGTATGTGTCGGGGACGCCGGAGGGCATGGCGGCGTGGATCGCCCATTGCGCGAAGGCGGTCGAGCTGGGTGCTCGCGAGTCGACCGCGGTCTGCGAGGCGCTGCAGCGCGGCGCGGCATAGTTCCCAGGTGGCATCCGGTCCTGGGGAAGGCCCGTCTTCGGGGCTTTTCACAGGGTTGCGGCGGTACGAATTCTCGTACCGCCGCTGGCATGTTCATCGGGTTACCAAGCGTCCTCGTTGTGTTGCCCATCAGGCCGGGAACTTCTGCCCGTGGCCTGGTGCGGCTGGCCCGTAATCGACGGGTCGACGTCGCGTGGGTGCCCAGTGTTCATGCTCGGTCCGTGGGCCAATTGCGTTATAAAGGTGATCCTTTCGGATGGTTTCCTTTGGTCTCGCGGGCCTTGAGTCCTTTGTACTCCAGGGCTGGAGCGAGCGGAAGTCCTGGATACGCTTCTTTACTTTTAGGTTCAAACAGGCGCGAAACGGGCGCGAATGTGCCTCCCGATATGTGCGCGGGGCTTCACGCGACCGGTGTCCGCCGTCGGCTCGCATACCAGACCAGGCCCGCAGTGGCCGCTGCCGCACCTATCGCGGCCGCCGCGACGAGCGCCGGTCGCGGCGGTACGGACAGCCGCTGCTTCAGTCGGACGGGCCGGTGGAAGTCCAGAACCGGCCACTCGCGCGCGAGTGCCTCACGGCGCAGCGCCCGGTCCGGGTTCACCGCGTGCGGGTGGCCGACGGACTCCAGCATCGGCAGGTCGGTCGCCGAGTCGCTGTAGGCGTAGCAGCGCGCTAGGTCGTACCCCTCGGATTCGGCGAGCTCCTTGATTGCCTCGGCCTTGGTCGGCCCGTACGCGTAGTACTCCACTTCGCCCGTGAAGCAGCCGTCGTCGCCCACGACCATCCGGGTGGCCACGACCCGGTCGGCGCCGAGCAGGTGGCCGATCGGCTCGACCACCTCGGCTCCCGACGTGGACACGATCACGACGTCACGCCCGGCGGCGTGGTGTCCCTCGATGAGAGAGGCGGCCTCGTCGTAGATGATCGGATCGATCAGGTCGTGGAGCGTCTCGGCGACGATCTCCTTGACCTGTCGGACGTTCCAGCCGCGGCACAGTGCGGACAGGTACTCGCGCATCCGCTCCATCTGGTCGTGGTCGGCGCCGCCCGCCAGGAACACGAACTGGGCGTACGCGGTGCGCAAGACGGCCCTGCGGTTGATCAGTCCGCCTTGGTAGAAGGACTTACTGAAGGTGAGTGCGCTCGACTTCGCAATGACCGTCTTGTCCAGATCAAAGAAGGCCGCTGCGCGGGGCAAGGAGTGGTTTTCCACGGCTCCGAGCATAGGGGCCCACCATTCGGCGTAAGGTGGGGCGTGTGGGTTTGCCTGAGAAGGCTCTCGGGTACACCATGGAAGTCACGGATCGTTCGCGACCGTGCTAACCCGGTCCGACTCCTCCCCCCCCGAGTCGGCCGTGGGGACGACCCCCGCTCTCCCCCCCGGCGGGGGTCGTCGCATGTCCGGGTGGGTTTTTCGTTTCTTCAGGCGTCCTCGGGGCCTTCAGGTGGCTCTTGTGGGCGCCACTTCTGCATGCCCTTGATCCGTCACGGTACGTAGTCGCTGTGCTGCTCTGCGGAAGTAGCCGAGACCTCACCGTTTGGGTGACAGCGATATTCACAACCACTGAGTCATCCACAGTTATCGACCAAGATCCACATATTTTCCGGGATCGCTGCACCGTGATTCCAGCGCGCCCCACAGGCGTCGAGTTCATGGCCGGTTCGGTTTGTCGGGTGTGTACGGCCGGTTCGTATCGGCCGTTCATATGGAGGCCGGTTGCCGGTTCTTCACACAAGCGGGATGCGCGGGACCGCAGGGGCTCCGCGAACCACGGCGCAAGAAGCAGCGAAGGGGGCTGAAGATCGTGGCGGATGCCATCACACACGGCGGTCCGGCCGTCGCCGAGGGGCGGCGGAGCGCACCGCTGATCGTCACCGAGGACGCCGAACTCCTCGACGACCTACTGCGTCTGTGCGCGGCGGCGGGCGCCAGACCGGAGGTCCACCCCGCGGTGCCCCGGCACCAGGGCAGCTGGGAGGCCGCACCGCTCGTCATCGTCGGCGACGACGCTGCGCGTCGCGTTCGGGGGGCCCCGCGCAGACGCGGAGTCGTGCTGGTTGGGCGGGATCAGGACGACTCCGACGTCTGGCGGCGGGCCGTGGAGATCGGCGCCGATCACGTCCTGCTGCTGCCGGACGGTGAGCAATGGCTGGTCGACCGCATCGCCGACGTGGCCGAAGGAGTCGGCCGTCCCGCGCTCACCGTGGGTGTCCTGGGCGGCCGTGGCGGAGCCGGCGCGTCCACACTGGCCTGCGCCCTGGCCGTCACCTCCGCACGAGAGGGCACGCGCACCCTGCTGGTGGATGCCGATCCGTTGGGCGGCGGGCTCGACGTACTCCTCGGCGGAGAGGCCGTCGAAGGACTGCGATGGCCGGCTTTCGCCGCATCCCGCGGCCGGGTCGGGGGCAGCGCCCTGGAGGAGTCCCTGCCCAGACTGCACGCGCTGCGGGTGCTGAGCTGGGACCGCGGCGACACCGTGGCCGTCCCACCCCAGGCGGTCCGCGCGGTCCTCGCCGCAGGCCGGCGACGCGGTGGCGCGGTCGTGGTGGACCTACCGCGCCGCGTTGACGAAAGCGTCGCGGAAGTCCTCGCCCAGGTGGACGTCGGTGTGCTGGTCGTCCCCGCCGAACTGCGCGCGATCGCCGCCGCCCGGCGGGTGGCCGCGGCCGTCGGCATGGTCCTGGGCGATCTGCGGATCGCGGTACGGGGTCCGTACGCGCCCGGTCTCGACGACCGCGAGGTGGCACGGCTGCTTGGGCTGCCGCTGGTCGGCGAAGTGCCGCACGAGACGCCGCCATCGGACGGTTCGGTGCCGCCCGGGGGAACGGCGCGGGGGCCACTCGCCCGGTTCTGTTCGGCCTTCTGGGAGCGGGCGTTGGCCGGGGCGGGGGACTGACGCATGAGCACGGACTGGGATGCGTCGGCGGGCGCGGACCGTGACACGGGGCGCGGCGCACTGGCGGGCGGCGGTCCCGAGCGCGCGACCGGGGCCGACGAGGGCACACGGCTGCTGGACGGCGTACGGCAGTGGCTGGCCGAGAGCGGGGCCGAGCCGACCCCCGCGCGCGTGGCACAGGCACTGCGGGCGCAGGGAAGGGTGCTAGGGGACGCGGAAGTTCTGGGCGCGGCTCGGCAGTTGCGCTCCGAACTGGTGGGCAGTGGCCCCCTGGAACCGCTGCTCGCCGATCCGGCCGTGACCGACGTCCTGGTGGCGGCCCCGGACCGGGTATGGGTGGACCGGGGTGGTGGCCTGGAGCTGACGCCGGTTTCTTTTCCGGACGCGGCGGCGGTACGCCGTCTTGCGCAGCGGCTGGCCGCCGTGGCCGGGCGGCGGCTCGACGACGCCAGACCCTGGGTCGATGCCCGCCTGCCGGACGGCACCCGGCTGCACGCGGTGCTGCCACCCGTCGCGGTCGGCTCGACCTGCCTGTCCCTGCGGGTGGTACGACCGCGGGCGTTCACTCTCGACGAACTGGTCGTGGCGGGAACGGTGCCACCGGGCGGCGAGCGGGTGCTGCGGGCGCTGATCGCCTCCCGGCTCTCCTATGTGATCAGCGGCGGGACCGGTTCGGGGAAGACCACGCTCCTGAGCGCGCTGCTGGGCATGGTGAAGCCGTCCGAGCGGATTGTCCTGGCCGAGGACTCGGCGGAGCTGCGGCCCGACCATCCCCATGTGGTGCGACTGGAGGGACGGCCCGCGAATCAGGAGGGCGTCGGGCTCGTCGAGCTTCAGGACCTGGTGCGCCAGGCGCTGCGGATGAGACCCGACCGACTTGTGGTCGGCGAGGTGCGCGGCCCCGAGGTGGTGTCCCTGCTCGCCGCGCTCAACACGGGCCACGAGGGCGGCTGCGGCACCCTCCACGCGAACGCGGCGGCCCAGGTGCCGGCCCGGCTGGAGGCGTTGGGGACGGCGGCGGGCCTGGACCGTGCCGCCCTGCACAGCCAACTGGCGGCCGCGCTGTCGGTTGTCCTCCACCTCGTGCGTGACCGCACCGGGCGCCGCCGGATCGCGGAGGTGCATGTGCTGGAGCGGGACCCGTCGGGACTGGTGGTGACAGTGCCCGCGCTGCGGTGGGGCGCCGAGGCGTTTACGCGCGAGCGGGGCTGGGAGCGGCTTCGGGAGCTGCTGCGGGTCAGAAGCGATGGAAGTGATGGGAGTGAGGTTCTGTGACGGGGATCGGCCAGGTGTCGGTGGGTGCGGGACTGGCGTGTGCCGGCGTGGCGGCGTGGGTGACGGGCGGCCCGGGTAAGACGGCGCGGCGTGCCCGGCTGCTCTTCGCGGGTGGTGGCGGTGCACCGGAGGGCGGTCCACCGCCCTGGGCATGGGCCCGGGTACGGGCGCGGCGGCTGCGCGCCGAGTGGTGGTCGGTCGTTGTGGGTGCGGTGATCGCGGTGCTTGGCACGTCTGTCCTGCCCCTGCTGGCGGGGGCAGTCGGTGTGCCGCTGTTGCGCCGAGTGCGGCTCGCGCGGGAGGCACGGCTGGCGCGTGACCGGCACGGTGAGGCGGTGATCACACTGTGTGGGGCGCTCGCCGGAGAGGTGCGCGCGGGGCGCCAGCCCGGCGAGGCACTGCTGCGTGTGGCACGCGACGGCGGCGGGCTCGGCGAGGCCCAGGCGACGGTGATGGCGGCGGCGCGATTCGGCGGGGATGTACCGGGCGCGCTCGCGGACGCGGCACGGCAGCCGGGTGCCGATGGGCTGTCGGGACTCGCCGCGTGCTGGCGGGTGGCCGTGGACCGCGGTGCGGGCCTGGCGGCCGGGCTCGACCGGCTGGAGGCGGCGCTTCGCTCCGAGCGCGATCAACGGGCGGATCTGCGAGCCCAGTTGGCCGGAGCCCGTTCGACGGCGGTACTGCTCGCGGGGCTGCCGGTCCTCGGCCTGGTGCTGGGCGCTGGACTCGGAGCCCACCCGTTGCACGTGCTGCTGCACACCGGCACGGGTCTCGCCTGCCTCGCGCTCGGCGGCGTGCTGGAGGGCGCGGGACTGTGGTGGGCGCTGCGGATCGTGCGGGGAGCGGAGGCGGCATGAGCGCCGAGACCGTCCCCAGGTGGGGAGTGGTGTGGGGAGCGCTGGCGCTGAGCTGGCCGGTGTGGCTGCTTGTCGCGGCACGGCGCGGGCGGAGGATGCGGCGTCGTCTCGATGCGGTGTTGGCGTGGGACGTCACGTGCGAGGAACGGGGTCTCTGGATGCCCCGGGTGCCGTTCGCCCGGCGGGGCTTGCGGGCGTGTGGGGCCCTGCCCGCCTCGCGAGGCCCCGCGGGACGACTCGGGGCCTCTGGTGCCGCGTGGCGGCGGATCGGGGGGCGGGGCACCGTTCGGCAGTGGCTTCCGGTCATGGGAGGGCTGTTCGCCGGGTGGGGGTTGATCGGGGGTCTCGGCGGAATGGTGGCCGGGTTGATCGTCGGGGTCGGTGTGGAACGGTGGCGAGCCCGGCAGGAGCGCGACTGTCTCACGCAGGAGTACGACCCTGCCGTCGTAGCGCGCCGGCTTCCGCTGGCCGCCGATCTGCTGGCGGCCTGTATCGCCGCGGGTGCGAGCCCCGTGTCGGCCGCCCAGGCGGTGGGTGACGCACTGGGGGGACCGGTGGGGGAGCGACTCGCTCGGGGCGCGGCCGAGGTGCGGCTCGGCGGCGACCCGGCCGACGCGTGGCGGCTGCTGGCCGCCCTCCCCGGTGCTGGAGCGCTGGCGCGGCTCCTGGAGCGGGCGGCCGACTCCGGCGTACCTGCGGCCGCGCCCGTCGGGCGTCTTGCGTCGGAGGCTCGCGCCGAGTGGGGGCGCGCGGCGACGGCGCGGGCACGTCGGGCCGGAGTGATGGTCACGGCGCCGGTGGGGCTGTGCTTCCTGCCCGCCTTCGTCGCGGTCGGGGTGCTGCCCGTCGTGATCGGACTCGCGGGAGGACTGCTGGGGGGAGGTGGCGGATGACGGCGCACGGTACGCGGTGAACGACGACAGATCGGATTGGCCCGGTGGACAGGAGACACCGGATGGACCGGTCGGCTCCGACGGATCGAACGGATCGGTCAGATCGACACGACGAGAACCTCACGGGGGTTGAGATGCGCAAGACGGTACGAGTACGAGCCCAGGTGCGGGCGTTGGCAAGGCGGGTACGGGCGGCGGTGCGAGGGGATGCGGGCATGGTCACGTCCGAGTACGCGGTGGGGATCATCGCGGCGGTGGCCTTCGCGGCGCTCCTCTACAAGGTGCTGACGAGCGGACAGGTCAGCGCGGAACTGCAGGACATCGTGAAGCGGGCACTCAATGTCCGGATGTGAGGGAGCCAGAGGGCGCCGCAGACGCCGCAGACGGGGCCGGGATCGTGGTTTCGTGACGGCGGAGACCGCGGTCGTCCTCCCCGCCCTGGTGGTCGTCACGGCGGCCCTCCTCTGGGCCTTGCTGGTCGCGTCCGCGCAGATCCAGTGTGTGGACGCGGCCCGGGCGGGGGCCCGGGCGGCGGCTCGGCAGGAGCCGCCCGGCGTGGTCCGGGAAATGGCGGAGAAGGCCGCGCCGGACGGAGCGAAGGTCACGGTGAGTCGACAGGGCGGCCTGGTGCACGTGGTGGTCGTTGCCCGTCCGCCCGGCCCGGACGGGCTGCCGCTCGAACTGCGCCATGAAGCCGTGGCGCTGGCGGAGGAAACGATGGGGGTGAATCAGTGAAGCGACGTGAACCGGCGGGCGCGCGGGGGACGATCGGGGAGTGCGAGCCGAGCAGGGGCTGCGGCCAGATGGGGCGCTGTGGGCCGCTGAATGGGTGCGGTGGCATGAGGGTCCGCGGGCCGACGAGGGCGCGCCGGGGTTGTGGCCTCCGCTCCGCGCTCGCGTCTCTCAACGCCTGGGAACAGGGTCTGCGTTCGGACCGCGGCTCGGCGACCGTCTGGGTCGTGTGCCTGATCGGCGCTCTGTGTGCCGTGTTCGGGGTGCTACTGGCCCAGGGGGAGGCAGTGCTGGCCCGTCATCGTGCGGCCGGCGCGGCCGACCTGGCGGCGCTCGCGGCCGCCGACCACTGGATGGAGGGAGCCGACGCGGCGTGTGCCACGGCGGGCCGCGTCGCGGGAGCCCAGGGCAGCCGACTGCTGCGGTGCACCGTCACGGGCGAGATCTCGGACGTCACGGCGGCGTCGGCCGCGGGGCCGTTCACCGCCGAGGTCAGGGCGAGGGCGGGCCCGGCGGAACCGGTGGCGCCGGTGGTGTCCCAGGCGCCGCCGCCTCACTCACCTTCCCCTGCGGCTCGTCTGCCTGGTTCCCCTTCTCCTCCGGCGCCCCACGCAACAGCACCGTGAGAAGGCGCACCGCCCCCCTCTTGTGCAACGGGTCGTTGCCGTTGCCGCACTTGGGGGACTGGATGCAGGACGGGCACCCCGCCTCGCACTCACAGGAGGCGATGGCCTGTCGGGTGGCGGTCAGCCAGGCGTGGGCCGTGTGGAAGGCGCGCTCGGCGAAGCCCGCGCCGCCTGGGTGGCCGTCGTACACGAAGACCGTGGGCAGGAGAGTGTCCGGGTGGAGCGGGACGGAGACGCCGCCGATGTCCCAGCGGTCGCACGTGGCGAACAGCGGGAGCATGCCGATCGAGGCGTGCTCGGCGGCGTGCAGGGCGCCGCCGAGGATCTCCGGGTTGATCCGGGCCTGATCCAGTTGGTCCTCGGTGACCGTCCACCACACGGCGCGGGTGCGCAGCGTACGAGGAGGGAGGTCCAGTTTCGTCTCGCCCAGTACCTCACCGGTGATCACACGTCGGCGCAGAAAGGAGACGACCTGGTTGGTGACCTCGACGGAGCCGTAGCACAGCCGGCCCTCGCCCCAGGGGACCTCGATGTCCGTTTCCAGGACGGAGATGGCGGTCGTGTCGCGCGCGACCGTCGAATACGGCGGGTTGGCCTCCTCTACCAGGGCGACCGAGTCCTCCAGGTCCAGGGACCGCACCAAGTATGTGCGGCCCTGGTGCAGATGGACCGCTCCCTCGTGCACCGTTGTGTGCGCGGCGCCGGCGTCGACCGTGCCCAGTAGTCGCCCGGTGCCTGCCTCGACGACCTGGACCGGGCGTCCGCCTTCCCCACGGATGTCTGTGAGGTCGGCGGCCCGCTCCCGGCGCGTCCAGTGCCAGGCTTTCGTCCGGCGGCGTAGCAGCTTCGCGGCCTCCAGCTGCGGCAGCAGTCCCTCACAAGTCGGCCCGAACAGCTCCAGGTCCTCGTCGGTCAGCGGGAGTTCGGCAGCAGCGGCGCACAGATGCGGGGCCAGGACGTACGGGTTGTCCGGGTCGAGGACCGTGGACTCCACCGGCTGCGCGAAGAGAGCTGCGGGGTGATGGACGAGGAATGTGTCCAGCGGGTCGTCGCGGGCGACCAGGACCGCCAGCGCACCCTGTCCGGTGCGGCCTGCGCGGCCCGCCTGCTGCCACACGGAGGCCCGAGTCCCCGGATAGCCGGCGATGAGGACGGCGTCCAGGCCCGAGACGTCGACACCGAGTTCGAGGGCGGTGGTGGCGGCAAGGCCGAGGAGTTCACCGGAGTGGAGGGCGCGTTCGAGGGCGCGGCGCTCCTCGGGGAGGTACCCGCCGCGGTACGCGGCCACCCGCCGGGCCAGCGAGCGGTCGACCTCGGCCAGACGTTCCTGGGCGATCACCGAGATCAGCTCGGCGCCGCGGCGGGAGCGAACGAAGGCGACCGAGCGGACGCCCTGCACGGTCAGGTCGGTCAGCAGATCGGCGGTCTCGGCGGTGGCCGTGCGGCGGACAGGCGCGCCCTTTTCGCCGTGCAGTTCGGTGAGCGGGGGCTCCCACAGGGCGAAGACCAGTTCGCCGCGGGGGGAGGCGTCGTCCGCCACCTCGACGACCGGGAGGCCGGTGAGGCGGCGGGCGGCAAGCGAGGGCTCGGCGGCGGTCGCTGAGGCCAGCAGGAAGACAGGCGAGGAGCCGTAGCGGGCACAGATGCGGCGCAGACGGCGCAAAACCTGGGCGACGTGGGAGCCGAAGACGCCGCGGTAGGTGTGGCACTCGTCGATGACGATGAACTTCAGAGCGCGAAGGAAGGAGGACCAACGGGGGTGCGAGGGCAATATGCCCCGGTGCAGCATGTCGGGGTTGGTGAGGACGTAGTTGGCGTACTGGCGCACCCACTCGCGTTCCTCGGGCGGCGTGTCGCCGTCGTAGACCGCTGCGCGGATCGCCGTACCCAGGGGTTGTGAAAGTTCCTTCACGGATCGGCACTGATCTGCCGCCAGTGCCTTCGTCGGGGCGAGGTACAGGGCAGTCGCGCCGCGCCCGCTCGGGGCCTGTGCACCCTCCAGCAGGCGCGACAGGACCGGCACCAGGTAGGCAAGCGACTTGCCCGACGCGGTGCCCGTGGCGACGACCACCGAGTCCCCGTCCAGAGCGTGCTCGGCGGCGAGCGCTTGGTGGACCCAGGGATGCTCGATGCCCGCGTCCCGCACGGCGGCGATGACCTCGGAGCGGATCCGGTCCGGCCAGACGGCATGGCGGCCCTCGCGCGGGGGCAAGTGCTCCGTATGAGTGATGCGCGCAGCCCGGCTCGGCCCCGAGGCGAGCCGGTTCAGGACCGTGCCCGGCGAGAGGCGGGACACGGGGTCCGCCGAGAGTCGATCGGATCGGTGATTCTTGGCCATCGGCACCGAGTGTGTCACTGGTGTGACGGACAATGGGACCAAGGCGTCGTGCACGCCTGCCGGTAAGTGATTGAATGCCATCGCGGCTGGCGAACCGTCCCGGGGGCTCTGCCGAGGTGTCCCGAGGGGCGACCGCTCGATAGCAAGGTGCTGGAGGATCCGTGGACCTGTCCCTGTCGACCCGTACCGTCGGCGATCGTACGGTCGTCGAGGTCGGTGGCGAAATCGACGTATATACCGCGCCCAAGTTGCGCGAGCAGCTGGTCGAGCTGGTGAACGACGGGAATTTCCACCTCGTCGTCGACATGGAGGGCGTGGACTTCCTCGACTCCACCGGGCTCGGCGTGCTGGTAGGCGGCCTGAAGCGAGTACGTGCCCATGAGGGCTCCCTGCGACTGGTGTGCAACCAGGAGCGCATTCTCAAGATCTTCCGCATCACCGGCCTCACCAAGGTGTTCCCGATCCACACCTCGGTCGAGGAAGCGGTGGCGGCCACTGACTGACCCGTTTCGGGCCGCAGTGCCCGGACGGCAGAAGCAAGAGGGGGATCGGGCCTGCGTGGCCCGGTCCCCGGACCCCACGCCCGAAGTTCCGAGGGGGATGCATGGCCACCGTTGAGCTCCGCTTCAGCGCGCTGCCCGAGCACGTCAGGACCGCCCGACTGGTGGCGGCAGCGGTGGCGCGCAGGGCCGGGGTGGACGAGGCCGTACTCGACGAGGTCAGGCTCGCCGTGGGCGAGGCCTGCACTCGGGCCGTCGGGCTGCACCAGAGCAGCGGCATCTCGGCGCCGGTGCGGGTGATGCTGACGGAGGAGGAGAAGCAGTTCTCCATCGAAGTCGGCGACGAGGCGCCGCACACGCCGATCGGTGACGCTCCGGGTGCCCCCGGTGCCGCCGACTCGGATGCGGAGATCGAGGAGGACGAGATGGGCCTCGCGGTCATCAGCGGCCTCGTCGATGACGTCGAGGTGTCCGCCGGGGAGAACGGTGGACTGATCAGGATGAGCTGGCCGACCATGCCGCCCGCCACGCTCCACGCCTGACCGTCCTCGCAGCCTCCCTCTGCCGTACTTACGTACGCATTCGAAGGGCCCTGTCCATGTACAGGGCCCTTCTTTTTGTACAGTCCCACCGCAATCCGTGAATTGTTTCACGATCAATCGCGCGATAATTCGATCAAGGGTCAATCTCGTCAACGCCTTTGAGGCGTTACCGCTTTCGGGTTCTCTGGCTCGCGTGCGATCTTTTGCTGTAGAGCAGGTAAAGGCCGGTTTCATTTGCCTGGCTCTGTTTTGATCGGTTTCCGCTACCTACAATCCGTCCACATCTTGAGCTCAGCCCAAGCGTCAAGGAGGACGAATGGCGGGGCTTTCTACCCCTCAGTACTTTGACCATCCCACCCCCCTCGCTGCCGCCGTACTGACTGACAGCAACCGCCTGATCGTGATGGTCATCGGGGCTGTCGCCCTGGCGGCCCTCGTGGTCGCCGGGATTCTGGTACGGCAGGTACTCGCGGCCGGCGAGGGTACCGACAACATGAAGAAGATCGCGGCGGCGGTCCAGGAAGGCGCGAACGCCTATCTGGCGCGGCAGTTGCGCACGCTCGGCGTATTCGCGGTGATCGTGTTCTTCCTGCTCCTGCTGCTGCCCGCGGACGACTGGAATCAGCGCGCCGGACGCTCACTGTTCTTCCTGATCGGTGCGGCGTTCTCAGCGGCCACCGGTTATATCGGCATGTGGCTCGCCGTACGAAGCAATGTGCGGGTCGCCGCGGCGGCGCGTGAGGCGACGCCGGCGGAAGGTGAGCCACAAAAGGACCTCACCGCCGTCTCGCACAGGGCGATGAAGATCGCTTTCCGTACCGGTGGCGTCGTCGGCATGTTCACGGTGGGGCTCGGGCTGCTGGGCGCCTCCTGTGTCGTGCTGGTGTACGCGGCGAACGCGCCGAAGGTCCTCGAGGGCTTCGGCCTCGGGGCGGCGCTGATCGCCATGTTCATGCGTGTCGGCGGCGGCATCTTCACCAAGGCCGCCGACGTTGGCGCCGACCTGGTCGGCAAGGTCGAGCAGGGCATTCCGGAGGACGACCCACGCAATGCCGCGACCATCGCCGACAACGTGGGCGACAACGTCGGCGACTGCGCGGGCATGGCGGCCGACCTCTTCGAGTCGTACGCCGTGACGCTCGTCGCCGCGCTGATCCTCGGCAAGGCCGCGTTCGGTGACTCCGGGTTGGCGTTCCCGCTGATCGTGCCCGCGATCGGGGTCGTGACGGCGATGATCGGCATCTTCGCGGTGGCCCCGCGTCGCGCCGATCGCAGTGGCATGTCCGCGATCAACCGGGGCTTCTTCATCTCGGCGGTGATCTCGCTGGTGCTGGTCGCCGTGGCCGTCTTCAGCTACCTGCCGTCGTCGTACGCCGACCTCAAGGGCGTCTCCGACGCGGCGATCCGGGCCAAGAGCGGCGACCCACGGATCCTCGCGCTGGTCGCCGTGGCCATCGGCATCCTGCTCGCCGCCGTGATCCAGCAGCTGACCGGCTACTTCACCGAGACCAGCCGTCGTCCCGTGCGGGACATCGGAAAGACCTCGCTGACGGGTCCCGCCACCGTGGTCCTCGCCGGTGTCTCCGTCGGTCTCGAATCCGCCGTCTACACCGCGCTGCTGATCGGACTCGGTGTGTACGGCGCGTTCCTGCTCGGCGGCACGTCGATCATGCTCGCGCTGTTCGCGGTGGCGCTGGCCGGTACGGGCCTGCTCACCACGGTCGGCGTGATCGTCGCGATGGACACCTTCGGCCCGGTCTCCGACAACGCCCAGGGCATCGCCGAGATGTCCGGCGATGTCGTGGGCTCGGGCGCGCAGGTGCTCACCGACCTGGACGCCGTGGGCAACACGACCAAGGCCATCACCAAGGGCATCGCCATCGCCACGGCCGTCCTCGCGGCCTCGGCGCTGTTCGGCTCGTACCGCGACGCGATCACCACGGCCGCCCAGAATGTGGGCGCGAAGGTCGGGGACGGCGGACCGCTGAGTCTGGTCATGGACATCTCGCAGCCCAACAACCTGGTCGGCCTGATCATGGGCGCGTCGGTCGTCTTCCTCTTCTCGGGACTGGCGATCAACGCGGTGTCGCGGTCGGCGGGCTCCGTGGTCTTCGAGGTGCGGCGGCAGTTCCGAGAGAAGCCCGGGATCATGGACTACTCGGAGAAGCCGGAGTACGGCAGGGTCGTCGACATCTGCACCAAGGACGCTCTCAGGGAGCTGGCCACACCCGGTCTGCTCGCTGTCCTGGCACCCATCGCCGTCGGCTTCACGCTTGGCGTCGGCGCGCTCGGCGCGTACCTCGCGGGCGCGATCGGCGCAGGCACGCTGATGGCGGTCTTCCTCGCCAACTCGGGCGGCGCCTGGGACAACGCCAAGAAGCTCGTCGAGGACGGCCACCACGGCGGCAAGGGCAGCGATGCGCACGCCGCGACGGTCATCGGCGACACGGTCGGCGACCCCTTCAAGGACACCGCAGGACCGGCGATCAACCCGCTGCTGAAGGTGATGAACCTGGTGTCGCTGCTCATCGCGCCGGCGGTCGTCAAGTTCTCGTACGGCAGCGACAAGAACGTCGGAATCCGGATCCTGGTCGCCGTGCTCGCGCTCCTCGTGATCATGTTCGCGGTGTACGCCTCCAAGCGGCGCGGGATCGCGGTGGGTGACGAAGGCGAGGCCGAGCGGGTGTCCAAGCCGACCGATCCGGCGGTGGTCTCGTAGCCAGTTCCGCGGCACCCGCTTTTCCACCTGGCCGGACACGGGCCAACCGGGCGGGCGCACGGCGTTCATCGAGACGCCGTGCGCCCGCCCGGTCCGTGTTCAATTCCCCGCCCCGTGAGCCTTCTCTCGCCGGTGCAAATTGCTGCAACGGTGGTCATACATGACATTCGGCACGCGGGTGTCACCCGGTTGGCGTGTATGTTCCGGGGCCGAGAGAGCCATGGAAGGGACCAATCCGGTGAACAAGAAGCTCGCGGCCACGCTGTCCGGCGGTGCGGTACTGGCACTGGCGCTGTCGGGATGCACCAGCAGCAGCGGTGCGAACGACGAAAAGCTGGTCTCCTGGGCCACGCAGGTCTGTGACGCGACGAAGCCGCAGGTGAAGAAGATCTCCGAAGCCAACACCGCGCTCGAGAAGGGGAAGTCGGACGCCAGGCCGCCGAAGGAGGTCCAGAAGACCTATGTCCAGGCCTTCCAGGACCTGTCCGACGGCACCAAGGCGCTCGGGGCGGCTGTCCAGAAGGCGGGGGCGCCGAACGTGGACAACGGCGCGACCAAGCAGAAGAACGCGGTCAAGGAACTCAACGAACAGGCCACGGCGTACGCCGCTCTGAAGAAGCAGGCGGACGAGCTCAACACGAAGGACCAGGCGAAGTTCGTCGTCGGGCTCAAGGGGATCGCGAAGCAGAGCGAAGAGCTGAGCAAAATCGGGAACGACGCGCTGAACGAGCTGGTGCAGGGCGACGTCGGCAAGGCGATGGCGAAGGTGGAGAGCTGCAAGAAGTCCACTCCCACACCCGCGTCCCCGTCGTCGGCAGCGGGCTGAGCGGCCGTTCCGGGTGATTGTGGAACCGTCGCCCACAACGGGGGACACCGGTGACGGGCCTCCCCGCGCCACAATGGGGGCGTGAGTAACTCCAGTCCGGCCACCCTGCCCTCCACCGACCGCGCCGACGTCACCGCACGGCTGCGCGACGCCCTGCTCGCGGCTTCCTTCACCGCCGACGGGCTGCTTGAACTGCTCGGAGCACCCGCATACGCGGCGCTCGCGCGCAGCGAGACCGTGCCCGCGCTCCGGGCGACGCGCGGGGACACCCTGCTGGAGACGCTCGTACGGCTGTTCCTGTTGCAACAGCCGGTGCCGCACGCGCGCTTGGCGGGCGTGCTGCCCGTCGACGCGTGTGTGGACGCCGGCTGGCTGCTGCGCACCGACGGGGACGAGGTCGCCGCGACCGTGGACGTCCGGCCCTACGGCGGCCCCGGTGGCGAGGACTGGTTCATCGTGTCCGACCTCGGATGCGCGGTCGGCGGGGCGGGCGGTATCGGCAGCCCGGAGGAGAACGTCGTCCTGGGGGTCGGCGGCGCCTCCACCACGCTCGCCGGGATCACGGTGCGGAGCCCCGCCGGCTCCGCACTCGACCTCGGTACCGGCTCCGGGATCCAGGCGCTGCACGCCGCCCAGCACGCCACCCGCGTGACCGCGACCGACGTCAACCCGCGTGCACTGCACATCGCAGCGCTCACGCTGGCGCTGTCCGGCGCCCCGGCCGCGGACCTGCGCCCGGGCTCGCTCTTCGAACCGGTCCGAGAGGGTGAGACGTACGACCTGATCGTGTCGAACCCGCCCTTCGTGATCTCTCCCGGCGCCCGGCTCACCTACCGCGACGGCGGCATGATCGGGGACGATCTGTGTCGCACGCTCGTTCAGCAGGCGGGGGAGCGGCTGAACAAGGGCGGGTTCGCACAGTTCCTCGCCAACTGGCAGCACGTGGAAGGGGAGGACTGGCAGGACCGGCTGCGCTCCTGGGTGCCGCGCGGCTGCGACGCCTGGATCGTGCAGCGCGAGGTCCAGGACGTCATGCAGTACGCCGAGTTGTGGCTGCGGGACGCCGGAGACCACCGCGGCGGGGTAACCGAGTACCAGGCGCGGTACGACGCATGGCTCGACGAGTTCGAGGCGCGCAAGGTACGGGCGGTGGGCTTCGGCTGGATCGCCCTGCGCAGGACCGACGCGGCCGAGCCCTCGGTCACGATCGAGGAGTGGCCGCATCCGGTCGAACAGCCGCTCGGCGACACCGTGCGCGCACACTTCGACCGTGTCGACTACCTGCGGGCGCACGACGATGCGGCCCTGCTCGCCGGACACTTCAGGCTCGCCGCCGAGGTCGTCCAGGAACAGGTCGGGCTGCCCGGTGCCGAGGACCCCGAGCACGTGGTGCTGCGCCAGAACCGCGGGATGCGCCGCGCCACCAGGGTGGACACGGTCGGCGCGGGCTTCGCCGGCGTGTGCGACGGCACGCTGAGCGCGGGGCGCATTCTCGACGCCATCGCCCAACTGGTCGGCGAGGACCCGGTGTTGCTGCGTGACCGGACGCCCGCCCAGATCCGGCTGCTGGTCGAGCAGGGGTTCCTGGAACCTGCTCGGTGAGAGGTGCGCGGCCTGCCCCGCCAGGCCCCGCCAGGCCGCGCCAGGCCGCGGCAGGCCCCGCGGGATGCGAAACCGGCCAACGTCCTTCCGAAACAGTTGCTTCGGCCGACCCTTCCCGAGTCCTGGACGGCGCCCGAGCCGGAAGACGCGCCGTGCGGCGCGCGCCGCGCCTGGATCAGGGGATCGTGCTCCGGCCGGAGTTCTGCGGGCCGCGGCCCGTACGCGCGCGGGGCGGGCCGTCCGCCTCATACGGGCCGGTCTCGCGCACCCCTTTCCCGGACGGGCCGGCCCTCCGACACCGGGCGGTGCAGGTCGGCGGGAACGGGGTGCAGGGCGGGCCGACGCTCCTCGCGGGCGCTGCGTCCGCCACGTTCGGAGGAGGGCTCCCGAGGTGTCTCAGGCCTGGAAGCGCCTGCCCGACCCGTCGTCGGCGATGTGAGCCACGTCGCACCGGCCGCCGTCGCGAGCCTGGCCGCCGGTGCCGCGCTCGCCGCCGCGGTGTGGTGCTCCACGTGCCTGTGACATCGCGGTTTCCGAGGGGCCCGACGTCAGGGGTGCGAGTAATTGGAAGGTAACGCTCCGGATTGAGCTCGGAGAGTTGCCGGACGCTCCGGGCGGCAGGAATGCCGGTAGTCGGGTTACCGTTCGAGTGGCCGTTGCGGGCTTTTCCCGTTTGACACGGGGACGGGATGTACCGTCACACTCCGCAGCGTCACCATGACCTGACCCCCAGACGAAGGCCTGGGGAGGCCCAACGTCGACCGGAGAGAAGAGCGAAGTTGTCCCCGACCAGCGAGACCGCACAGGGCGGCCGCCGACTCGTCATCGTCGAGTCGCCTGCCAAGGCGAAGACGATCAAGGGCTACCTCGGCCCCGGCTACACCGTCGAGGCGAGTGTCGGGCACATCCGCGACCTTCCGAGCGGCGCCGCGGAGGTGCCTGAGAAGTACACAGGAGAGGTCCGGCGTCTCGGTGTGGACGTCGACCATGACTTCCAGCCGATCTATGTCGTGAACGCGGACAAGAAGGCGCAGGTCAAGAAGCTCAAGGACCTGCTGCGCGACTCCGACGAACTCCTCCTGGCCACCGATGAGGACCGCGAGGGCGAGGCCATCGCGTGGCACCTCCAGGAGGTGCTGAAGCCGAAGGTCCCGGTCAAGCGGATGGTGTTCCACGAGATCACCAAGGACGCGATCCAGGAGGCCGTGCGCAACCCGCGCGAGCTGAACAAGAAGCTTGTCGATGCCCAGGAGACCCGGCGCATCCTCGACCGCCTCTACGGTTACGAGGTCTCTCCGGTCCTGTGGAAGAAGGTCATGCCGCGACTGTCGGCCGGCCGGGTCCAGTCCGTGGCGACCCGTCTCGTCGTGGAGCGGGAGCGGGAGCGCATGGCGTTCCGCTCCGCCGAGTACTGGGATCTGACCGGCACCTTCGGCACCGGCCGAGTCGGGGACGCGTCCGACCCGTCGGCGCTGGTCGCGCGGCTTTCGACCGTCGACGGCAGGCGGGTCGCCCAGGGGCGTGACTTCGACTCGCTGGGCCGGCTGAAGAGCGAGAACACACTCCACCTCGACGAGGACAACGCCCGCGCGCTGGCCGCCGCCCTCGAGAACACGCGGTTCTCGGTGCGCTCGGTCGAGTCCAAGCCGTACCGCCGCTCGCCGTACGCGCCGTTCCGTACGACGACGCTGCAGCAGGAGGCCAGCCGCAAGCTCGGCTTCGGCGCGAAGGCCACCATGCAGATCGCGCAGAAGCTGTACGAGAACGGCTTCATCACGTACATGCGTACGGACTCCACGACCCTGTCGGACACGGCGATCTCCGCCGCCCGTACGCAGGTCACGCAGCTGTACGGCGCCGACTACCTGCCTCAGCAGCCGCGCACCTACGCGGCCAAGGTCAAGAACGCGCAGGAGGCGCACGAGGCGATCCGTCCTTCAGGCGATCGCTTCCGTACCCCGGCGCAGACGGGCCTGACCGGTGACCAGTTCAAGCTCTACGAGCTGATCTGGAAGCGGACCGTCGCCTCCCAGATGAAGGACGCCACCGGTGACTCGGTCACGGTCCGGATCGGTGGCACGGCCGCCGACGGGCGGGACGCCGTGTTCAGCGCGTCCGGCAAGACGATCACCTTCCACGGCTTCCTGAAGGCGTACGTCGAGGGTGCCGACGACCCGAACGCCGAGCTGGACGACCGCGAGCGTCGCCTGCCGCAGGTCGCCGAGGGCGACGCGCTGACCGCCGAGCAGATCACCGCCGACGGCCACTCGACCAAGCCCCCCGCCCGCTACACCGAGGCTTCCCTGGTCAAGGAGCTGGAAGAGCGCGAGATCGGCCGCCCGTCGACGTACGCGTCGATCATCGGCACGATCCTGGACCGCGGCTACGTGTTCAAGAAGGGCACGGCCCTTGTGCCGTCCTTCCTGTCCTTCGCCGTGGTCAACCTTCTGGAGAAGCACTTCGGGCGGCTCGTCGACTATGACTTCACCGCCAAGATGGAGGACGACCTCGACCGCATCGCACGCGGCGAGGCACGGGCCGTGCCGTGGCTGAAGCGGTTCTACTTCGGCGAGGGCACGGGCGACGGCGGTGCCGCGGAAGCCGGCAACGGCGACGGGGACCACCTCGGTGGCCTCAAGGAACTGGTGACGGACCTGGGCGCGATCGACGCGCGCGAGGTGTCGTCGTTCCCTGTGGGCCACGACATCGTGCTGCGGGTCGGCCGCTACGGCCCGTACATCGAACGCGGCGAGAAGGACTCCGAGAAGCACCAGCGCGCCGACATCCCGGCCGACCTGGCGCCGGACGAGCTGACTGTCGAACTGGCGGAGGAGCTGCTCGCCAAGCCGAGCGGAGAGCGCCCGCTGGGCACCGACCCGGAGACGAACCGGCCGATCGTCGCCAAGGACGGCCGCTACGGCCCCTACGTCACGGAGATCCTGCCCGAAGGCACCCCGAAGACGGGCAAGAACGCCATCAAGGCGCGCACGGCCTCGCTGTTCAAGTCGATGTCCCTGGACACGGTGACCCTCGGTGAGGCGCTGAAGCTGATGTCCCTGCCGCGGGTCGTCGGCCAGGACGCGGAGGGCGTGGAGATCACCGCGCAGAACGGGCGGTACGGGCCCTATCTGAAGAAGGGAACGGACTCGCGTTCGCTGCAGTCCGAGGACCAGATCTTCACGATCACGCTGGAGGAGGCGGAGGCGATCTACGCCCAGCCCAAGCAGCGTGGTCGCGCCGCGGCCAAGCCGCCGTTGAAGGAGCTGGGCGAGGACCCGGTCAGCGGGAAGCCGGTCGTCGTCAAGGACGGCCGCTTCGGGCCGTACGTCACCGACGGTGAGACCAACGCGACCCTGCGATCGGGCGACAGCGTCGAGACGATCACCGCGGAGCGCGGCTTCGAACTGCTCGCGGAGAAGCGCGCCAAGGGACCCGCCAAGAAGACTGCGAAGAAGGCAGCGGCCAAGAAGGCGCCGGCCAAGAAGACGGCGGCGAAGAAGGCACCGGCCAAGAAGACGGCGGCCAAGAAGACAGCGTCGACGGCGACGAAGAAGACCGCCGCGAAGAAGACGACAACGAAGAAGGCGGCGACGTCCAAGGCGGCTGACGCCGAGTAGGACGACAAGGGGCCCCGGCAGACTGTCGGGGCCCACTCGTAGAAGCCTGCGAAGCTTGGCTTTCGCGATCCCGATAAGCTGAAAACTCGGCCCTGCCCGGTAGAGGGCTTTCTGCTTCAGCGTCGACTGCTGTGGGACGGGGGACCGCCCCGCGGACTGACATCGACCCCGCAGACGTTACTTCCCGCCGACCCGGCGGTAGGCCCGGTCGCCCGAGCTCGGCCAAACTATCGTGGATGTCTGTCCGCGTACCATCACCCAGTAGAGGGATCCGACGGTTCACCGGACGGAAGAGAGAGATGACGCGAGCCGAGCAGCCAACGGCCCACAACCCGGCCACCGACGACGCCTTGGTCGCGGATTCACGCGAGCGCGCCGTGCGTGCCCTGTTGCGTAGGCCGCAGCTCAAGCGGTTGTGGAGCGCCCAGCTCGTGGGCGGCGTCGGCGACGTCCTCGCCCTCTTCGTGCTGGTCCTGCTCGCCTTCCAGGCGGCCGTCGCCGAGGGCTCCTTCGGAGGCGGCTACCGGGGCGTGGCGTTCGCGATAGCGACCGTCTTCGGCGCGCGCGTTCTCGCCACCGTGCTCTTCGGGGCCGTCCTCCTCGGCCCGCTCTCCGCGCTGACGTCCCCGGAGGGGCCGCTCGATCGCCGCTGGACCATGGTTGCGGCGGACGGGCTGCGAGCCGCCCTGCTGATCGTCGCCCCCCTGTGGATCGACTGGACTCCGACGAAAGCGCTCGCGGCGCTGCTGGTGACCGCCTTCGTGACCGGCGTCGCCGAGCGCTTCTGGACGGTGTGCCGCGAGAGTGCGGCGCCCGCCCTGCTGCCCGCGCCACCCCTGGAGGGCGCGACGGTACGCCCGCTGCCGGACCACCTGGACGCGCTGCGGCGCCTGTCACTGCGTACACGGTTCGTGGCGGTGCCGCTGGCCGCCGCCGGGATCGTCGCGGTGTCGCTGCTGAACAACCTGCTCGGCGCGGGCCTCGCCTGGTTCGACCAGCACCAGGTGGCTCTCTCGGCCTACGTGGCGGCCGGGTTGTTCGCCGCGTCCCTGTCGCTGGTCACCTTCCTCGAACTGCCCGACGCCCGCACTCCCCGCGCGCGGTCGCCGCTGGAGGGCCTGCGCCGCCCCCGGACGGGCACGGGCGTCGACAAGGGCCGTACGGGCGCGGTCCCGCTCCTCGTACTCGCCTGCGCGGCGGTCTCCGGGGGCGTCGCGGCCGCCGTCGCCGTCTCCGCGCCGCAGGCCACGGACCTGCACGGCGGCCCGGTGACGTACGGCCTGCTGATCCTCGCGCTGACCGGTGGCACCGCCGTCGGTATCCGTACCGCTCCCCGCGTACTGCCGTCGCTGTCGCGCCGTCGGCTGCTCGCGCTGGCGATCGCCTTCACCGGTGTCGCCCTGCTCGCCGCGGGTCTTGTCCCGGACGTCACCAGCGTGCTGCTGATCGTGGCGCTCGCGGGCGTCGGCGCGGGTGTCACCGCGAACACCGGGCACACGCTTCTCGACCAGGAGACCGAGGACCACCGGCGCGTCCGGATGACCGAGCATCTGCACGCGGTCGTACGGGTCTCCGTCGCGCTGGGAGCCCTGGTGGCACCAGTGGTGGCCGGGGCCATCGGGCCGCACCGGCTGGAGAACGGCAAGTTCGTGTTCGAACACGGCGGCGCGGCCTTCGTGCTGATGCTGGTCGGCGCGCTGCTGCTGCCGGTCGCCGCCCTGGTCCTCGCCAAGGCCGACGACCGCTCCGGGGTTCCGCTGCGGCACGATCTGCTCGACGCGCTGCGCGGCGGCGACGAACCGGTGGAGGCGCCCGCCGGCTCCGGCTTCTTCATCGCCCTGGAGGGCGGTGACGGCGCCGGCAAGTCCACGCAGGCCGAGGCGCTCGCCGAGTGGATCCGGGCCAAGGGGCACGAGGTCGTGCTGACCCGTGAGCCGGGCGCGACGCCCGTCGGCAAGCGGCTGCGGTCGATACTGCTGGACGTCTCCAGTGCGGGCCTCTCGCACCGCGCGGAGGCACTGCTGTACGCGGCGGACCGCGCGGAGCACGTGGACACGGTCGTACGGCCGGCCCTGGATCGGGGCGCGGTCGTGATCTCGGACCGGTACATCGACTCGTCGGTTGCCTACCAGGGGGCGGGCCGTGACCTGTCCCCGACGGAGATCGCCCGGATCAACCGGTGGGCGACCCATGGTCTGGTCCCGCATCTGACCGTTCTGCTGGATGTCGCGCCGGAGACAGCGCGTGAGCGGTTCACCGAGGCGCCGGATCGGCTGGAGTCAGAGCCGGCCGAGTTCCACGCGCGCGTGCGCTCCGGCTTCCTCACGCTCGCCGCCGCCGCCCCCGGACGCTATGTGGTCGTCGACGCCGGCCAGGAGCCCGAAGCGGTCACGACCGTGATCCGGCAGCGGCTCGACCAGATGCTGCCGCTGTCCGAGGCCGAGGTGAAGGCCCAGGAGGAGGCGCGCAGGAAGGCCGAGGAGGAGGCCCGGCGCAAGGCCGAGGAGGAGGCCGCGCGCAAGGCCGAGGAGGAGCGACTGGAGCGCGAGCGCCAGGAGCAGCTCGCCAGGCTTCGGGCCGAGGAGGAGGAACGCAAGCGGCGCGAGCTGGAGGAGGCGCAGCGGCGCGAGGCCGAGCGGTTGGCGGAGGAAGCGCGGCAGCGGGCCGAGGAAGCCCGTCGGCGTGCCGAGGAGGAGCAGGCGCGGCTTCTGGCCGAGGAGCAGGCGCGGGCCGCCGAGGAAGCACGCCGGAAGGCCGAGGAAGAACGACTGCGCAAGCAGGCCGAGGAGGAGGCCCGGCTGCGGGCCGAGACCGAGGCGCGCCGTCTGGAGAAGCAGCGGAAGGCCGAGGCGGCGCTGCTCCGCGCGGAGGAGGCACGCCAGGCTGCGGCTCGGGCGGCGGCCTCGGCCGCCATGCCGGCCAAGGGCGAGGCCGCCGGTGCCTCGGCGGGCTCCTCGCCGCAGGGGCCGCAGGAGCCGCACGACGAGACCACGCCCGACAACGAGATCACGGTCCCCACACCGCTGGTGAAGCCGTCGAACGCGCCGGGTGGGCCGGGAGACGAGACCGCCGTGCTGCCGGCGGTGCAGGCGGCCGAGTCGGACGCGGAGATCACGGCGGAGCTGCCGATGCCGCAGGAGGCGGCCGACGAGACGGCGGTCCTGCCGCTGGTGCCGGGTTCCTCCGACGAGACGGCCGTGCTGCCTGCCGTGGAGGACACCGGGGGCGGTGACACCGCGCCTCGCGTGCCTCGGGGCTTCTTCCGCGACGAGCGCCCGGCGCCGCGGCCCGACGGGGCCGAGGACCGCACGCGCGAGCTGCCGCAGATGGACCGCGAGGGCCACTCGAGCCGTCGGCCCCGTCCGGACTGGGCGGAGGAGACCCCGCTGGACGACCTCCCGACCCTGGCGGACGAACTGCTCGGCCCGCGCGACGACGACCGGAACGACGGCTGGGGACACGGACGGCGCCGCTGAGACCGGCCGCGGCCGACCGGGCCGAGGCCCGCGCGCAGCGCAGCCCCGCCGCGTTGTCGGTGGTGACCCGCACAATGGATCGCGGTAGGGCGAAGGACGACGGAAGGGCGGTGTCCCATGACTGTGTGGGACGACCTGGTGGGTCAGGAGAGGGTGAGCGAGCAGCTCGACGCGGCTGCCCGTGACGCCGACGCCCTGGTCACCGCGGCCGCGGCCGACACTCCGCCCCCCGAGGCGTCGAAGATGACGCATGCCTGGTTGTTCACGGGCCCGCCCGGCGCGGGGCGCACGCAGGCGGCGCGGGCGTTCGCTGCGGCACTGCAGTGCGTGAGCCCGGACCGCGCGCTCGGCGGCGCCCCAGGCTGCGGCTTCTGCGACGGCTGCCACACCTCCCTGGTCGGTACGCACGCGGACGTGACCACGGTCGCCGCCGTGGGCACGCAGATCCTCGCCGACGACATGCGCGACACCGTCCGCAAGTCGTTCACGTCGCCGGCGAACGGCCGCTGGCAGGTGATCCTCGTCGAGGACGCCGAGCGGCTGAACGAGAAGTCGGCCAACGCGGTCCTGAAGGCGGTGGAGGAGCCCGCTGCGCGGACGGTCTGGTTGCTGTGCGCCCCCTCGCTGGAGGACGTCCTGCCGACGATCCGCTCCCGCTGCCGTCACCTGAACCTGAGCACGCCCTCCGTGGCGGCGGTCGCCGACATGCTCGTACGCCGCGACGGCATCGAGCCCGGGGTCGCGGCCGCAGCCGCCCGTGCCACGCAGGGGCACGTCGACCGCGCCCGCCGACTGGCCACGGACGAGCGCGCCCGTGAACGCCGGGCCGCCGTGCTGAAGCTCCCCCTGCGGATCGGCGACATCGGTGGTTGCCTCAAGGCCGCCCAGGAGCTGGTCGACGCGGCCACGGAGGACTCCAAGCAACTCGCGGAGGAGGTCGACGCCAAGGAGACGGAGGACCTGAAAGCGGCGCTCGGCGCAGCGCAGGGCGGCCGTATGCCGCGTGGCACCGCAGGTGTGATGAAGGAGCTGGAGGACAAACAGAAACGCCGTAGAACGCGCACACAGCGCGACAGCCTGGACCAGGCGCTCACCGATCTCACCGGCTTCTACCGCGATGTCCTGGCTCTTCAGCTCGGCTCCCGTGTCGCACTCGCCAACGCGGACGCGGAGGACACTCTGGAGCGTTTGGCCGGCGGCAGCACGCCGGAGTCCACGCTTCGCCGTATCGAAGCCATAGCCGCGTGCCGGGAGGCACTGGACCGCAATGTGGCCCCGCTGCTCGCGGTGGAGGCGATGACGATGGCGCTGCGGGCGGGGTGACGGGACACGCCTGAGGGGCGGGGACGCTCCTTGCGGAGGACAGTGCCCGCGGCTGATTTACTCCGTCACTCGTACGAAGTGCATGCGCGACTGACAGTGAACGTGACATCGCACATGGTTACGCTCACGGGATGCACATCAGGCGCACTTCCGGACCGTTCCGCCGTTCCCGCCGTCCTCGCGCGTCCCGCTTCCTCCGCTCCGTCGGCTTCCTGCGCCCGCCGCACGTGGTGCGAACGGGCGGCGCGCTGCTCGCCACCGCCCTCCTCGTCCCGGCCTGCTCCTTCGGGAGTTCGACGGCGACGCCGGAGGCCGCGGTGCTGGCCCCGCTGCCCCGGTCCACGCCCTCGACGCTGGCCCCGTACTACGCACAGAAGCTGGCCTGGCGCAGCTGCGGAGTCCCCGGCTTCGAGTGCGCCACGATGAAGGCGCCCCGTGACTACGCCAAGCCGGCGTCGGGCGACGTCCGGCTGGCTGTCGCCCGCAAGAGGGCCACGGGCCGGGGCAAGCCCCTCGGCTCGCTCCTGGTGAACCCGGGCGGTCCGGGCGGCTCGGCGGTCGGTTATCTGCAGCAGTACGCCGGTGTCGGCTACCCGGCGGAGGTCCGTGCCCGCTACGACATCGTCGCTGTCGACCCGCGCGGCGTGGCCCGCAGCGAGCCCGTCCAATGCCTCACCGGACGCCAGATGGACGCGTTCACACAGACCGACATGACCCCCGACGACAGGAAGGAGAAGGACCAACTGGTCGATGCGTTCAAGCGGTTCGCGAACGGCTGTGGACAGCGCTCGCCCGACCTGCTGCGCCATGTCTCCACGATCGAGGCGGCCCGTGACATGGACGTCCTGCGCGAGGCGCTGGGCGACCGGCGGCTGAACTACGTGGGCGCGTCCTACGGGACGTTCCTCGGGGCGACGTACGCGGGGCTGTTCCCGGCCCGAGTCGGCCGTCTGGTGCTGGACGGCGCGATGGACCCCTCCCTGTCCGCCCGCAGGACCAGCGAGGAGCAGACAACAGGCTTCGAGACGGCGTTCCGGTCCTTCGCGAGGGACTGCGTCCGGCAGCCGGACTGTCCGCTGGGCGGCCCCGGCACGTCACCCGCGAAGGCCGGGACGAATCTGAAGGCGTTCTTCAGGAAGCTCGACGTGTCCCCCATCCCGGCGGGCGACGCGGACGGCCGCAGGCTCGGCGAGGCCCTGGCGACCACCGGGGTGATCGCGGCGATGTACGACCAGGCGGCCTGGCCGCAGCTGCGTGAGGCACTGACCTCGGCGATGAAGAAGAACGACGGCGCCGGCCTGCTCATCCTGTCGGACAGCTACTACCAGCGGGAAGCGAACGGCAGTTACGCGAACCTGATGTTCGCCAACGCAGCCGTGAGCTGTCTGGACATGCCGCCGGCCTTCTCGACCCAGCAGGAGGCGGAGAGGGCGCTGCCGGCGTTCGAGAAGGCATCGCCGGTGTTCGGAGAAGGGCTGGCCTGGGCGTCACTGAACTGCGCCTACTGGCCGGTGAAAACGACGGGGCAGCCGCATCGCATCGAGGCCAGGGGGGCGGCGCCGATCCTGGTGGTGGGCACGACCCGGGACCCGGCGACGCCGTACCCCTGGGCCCAGGCCCTCGCCTCCCAGCTCTCCTCGGGCAGGCTCCTGACCTTCGACGGCGACGGCCACACGGCGTACGGCCGCGGCAGCAGGTGCATCGACTCGGCCATCGACGCCTACCTGCTCAGGGGCACCCTGCCGGCGAAGGGAAAGCACTGTTCCTAGGGCGGCCACACACCCCGGAGGCACGCTTCCGGGGTGTGGTCGGAGCACCCCCGGAAACTGTGTAGACTTACCGACGTTGCTGATCGCACCATAGTGCGGACGGCGCGCCGCCTTAGCTCAGATGGCCAGAGCAACGCACTCGTAATGCGTAGGTCTCGGGTTCGAATCCCGAAGGCGGCTCAGACGGAAACCCCAGGCCGGATGTCTCCGACCTGGGGTTTTGTCGTTCAGCGGACGCGTCGGCGGCGGCGGGAGCGAGCCGCGCGGCTGTCGAGGGTCTCAGTCCTGGTCTCAGTGGGGCCCGGACCAGGCTCCGGGGGAGTCGGAACGAAGAACTCACCCATGCGTCGCATGGCGTCCTTCGACAGGTGCGAGCGGCCCTTCACGTACCGCCTCGTCTGGCTGATCTGTGTGTGCCGAAGGATCTCCATGATCGTGGGCATGTCGACGCCCAGTTCGTTCAGGATGGTGCCGGCCGTGTGGCGGCTCCCGTCGTACAGGCGGCGGTCCTCGATCCCGGCTTCAGCGAGCAGCTCCTTGAACTCCTCGTAGTCCTGGCGCGGGTCCATCGGCCGGCCGTCCTCGCGCGCGAACACGACGTCGTACTCCTGCCAGAGCTCCCCGGCCGCCGCGCGCGCTTCCTCCTGCGCTGCCTTGTGGTCCCGCAGGAACGGGATGAAGACGGGTGGGATCGGCACAGGGTTCTGGCTCTTCTTGGTCTTGGGACGGGTGAAGACGAGGCCACCTTCCTTGCGCTTGGGGCAGGCACTCGCGTGCTTGGCGCACGTCTTGGTGCAGGGCTTGGGGCAGCCGCGCTTGTAGTGCTTGTGCGCGCAGCAGTCCGGAGGGCAGGGCTCGAACCGGTGGAGCCGCGAGCCGCACAGGTGAGGGTCGGCGCAGCCATGCCGCCAGGTGAGCCGTTGAAGCTGCCACTTGGGGTGGAACATCTCCGCGTCCAGGTCCACATAGGACCATCGCAGCCCGAGGGTCTCGCCCTGCCGGAAGCCCATGCCCACGCCGACGATCCACCGCATGAGAGTGGGCCGCTTCGCCGCAGCTTCGAGGAACGCCCTGGACTCCTCCTGGGTGAAGGGGTTGGCCTCGGTCTCGTCGACGCTCGGTGGGTCCACGAGCGTCGCAACGTTCTCGCTGATGAGGCGACGACGGTGGGCAATCTTCAGCGCGCGCGACAGGATCCGGTGCACCTTGACGACGTGCGAGGGGGCGTGTCCCTCGTCGAGCATCGCCCGGTACATACGCTCCAGGTGCTCCGGCTGCAGCTTGTCGATTCGGTGCTGCCCGACCCCGGGAATGATGTCGTTTCGCGTCTTCGACCAGTAGTCGTCCAGGGACCGGGGCTTGAGCTTCAGGCTCGCGATGTCGGTGAGGTAGGTCTCCATCCACTTCTCGACGGTGGGCTTGCGTCCCACCTTCGTGGCCCGGCCCTCGTCGCGCTGGCGCTCCAACTCCTTGACCTTGCGCTTGATTTCAGGCTCGGTCTTGGCGCGCCGGTGGCGCCGGTCGGGGCTTCCGTCGTTCTTCACGCCCATCGTGACGCGGCCGTGCCACCAGCCGTCGCTGCCGAAGTAGATGGACGACTCGTTGTTGGCCTTACGAGGGCTCATGTGCCTCCTTCAAACGAGAGGCGCCCCGAGCGGAATGCTCGGGGCGCCTCTTGGGGGTCGGGCTAGTTGGGCAGGACGGGGAGGTTCTCGACGAATGCTTCGAGGTCGACGCGTCGGATTCGGCGCGTACGGCCCAACTTGATGTACTTCAGGGTTCCCTCGGCCATCAGCTCATAGACAGTGGAGCGTCCGATCGAGAGCGCTTCGGCGGCATCTTCAGGCCTGTAGAGGAGTCGGTCGGCGGGGGGAGCAATGGCGGTGCTCATCCGGTGTGCCTCCTCGGCATCGGTCTCGGGGCGCGGCGCGTGTGTCCGAACTGGAGATTTCTGCGTCATTGCGTCATTAGCGTCATACGGGCTTCTGACCTGCGGTTTTGCATGTCGCAGCGCCGTGGGTCTGCGTCATGCGTGCGTCATGGATTGCGTCATCGGTGACGCAGCCCATGACGCAGATGACGCAGGATGACGCAGGGATCGCCGTCTGCGTCATGCCTGTTTCCACAGGTGGCGGGCCGTTTGCGGTGCCTCCATGACGCAGATGACGCAGGTTCTCTCCCTTAGGACAAAAAGAAGGGGGGTGTCTGTTAGTTGTGCGCTCTCAAGAGCAAAGAAGGAGCCGCTTCGCGGCACGTCCTTCGGGCGGCGGCAAGCCGCCGAACAGCAAGAGGAGCACCCTCGCGGCGCGGCGTGCTCCTCTTGCCTTTTGAGAGCGCGGGCGCCGGTCAGAACATCTGGCGCTGTTCGGCCGGCGGCGGGGTGCCTGCTCGTGCGATCTCGACGTAGCGGCCCTCGGCGGTGCGCCCGGAGTCGATGACCACGCCGCGCGCGGCGAGCGTCGGCTGGATGCGCTTGAGCCGGTCGGAGAGGACCTTGCCGGTGGTGGGCCAGCCCTTGGGCAGTGGGCGGCAGTCCTCGCCGCCATAGAGGCCGCTGAGGAGCTGCAGCCACTCCGTTGACGTCCTGCGCTCGTACAGGCCGGGGTCGATGGTCTCGGCGTGCTTGAGGACGGTCTGGGCGAGGAGGTCGCCCTCGATGACATCGTCGTTGAGATCGTCCAGGCTGGCCCGGTACGCGGCGAGCGAGCCGAGGCCGGTCGCGTTGTCGAGCTGCGCGCACAGGTGCGCGAAGTCGGCCATCCGCAGGTCGGTCGGGGTCTCCGCCTCGGCGGCGCGGACCTTGACTGTGAGGTCCAGGAGCGAGCCGAGCACGACGGGGAGGATCTCCGCGTACTCCGCCCACAGCTCGGCCTCGGTGCGCCGCACCTTGGGCCGCTCCAGGCGGAGTGGCAGCAGCCGTTCGGCGAGGTCGGGCCGGATCACGCCGACGTCGATACCGGTCAGCAGGAGCGGCCGGCGGTAGCCGGTGCGGTAGACGTCCCCGTCGGTGAACAGCGCCCGTTTGACGTCCTCGGCGCCGGTGACGATGCAGCACATCGCGTCGGACAGGTCCGGGCCCATGTGGGAGAGGTTGTCCAGGGCGGTGACCCACCCGGCGGCCACGGCCGCGATCAGGTTCGCCTCGTCCTTCGGGGCCCGGCGCAGGTCCCCGCTCATGCCCTCCACGATCCGCATGAGCATCCGCCCGCCCGTGGACTTCCCCGCGCCCTGCGGGCCGGTGAGGAACGGCGCCGGGACGGGCACGGACGGCCCGAGGCAGCCGATCAGCCACGCGATGGCCAGGGACTCGGTCGCGGCGGTGGCGAAGTTGCACAGCCTCAGCAGCAGGTCGATGCCCTTGCCGTCGGTGTCCTTCGCCGGGAGGGGGAGTTCTCCGGTGAGCTGGGTGCGCCGCCAGCAGACCTCACGCGGATCAGGAACGGTGATCTCCCACCCGGTGGGGTGGATGCGCACCGACTGCCCGTCGTCGCGCCCCAGGTCGAGCCAGGTCGCCCCGTCGAATCCGGGCGCCACGCGGATGTGCGTGGACTGCGTTTCCTCGTACAGGGCAAGTGCCTCGATCAAGTCCAACGCCTCCTTGAGCGCGGTGCCGTTGAAGACGCCGACACCGTCCTTGAACATGCCGACCATGAGTTCCTGCCGGTGGCTTCCGGTGGTGCCCTGGGAGCGGATCGGGCGGGCCACCGGGTGGCCGTTGCGCTGGGCGTAGACGGTGCCGTCAGGGGTGCGGAAGTACCGGAAACGCTCCTGCGCGTACTGGGTGATGACCTCGCGGGCGGGGTTCTTCTCGTCGTCAGCCATGCTCAAAGTTCCAACCTGTTACGGGCGTTGGTCCACGCTTCGGCGCAGTGCCGGGCGGTCTCGCCCTTGGCCTGGGCGGCGGTGAACAGCCGGGCCACGTGGGCGCCGGTGAGGCAGCCGCACCGGCCGTGCGCGGAGAGCACGGCCAGGAACGTGCTGTAGACGGCCGCGTGGATGCCGCTGGACGCCTCTGTGATGCGCTGCTCTGCCATCGCGATGCCCCGGTCGAGGAACGCGGGCGTGCGGTGCCGGCAGATCCCCGCTCCGCCCGGCACGGACGCGGCGACGGCGTGGGCCGGGCGCACCGGCACCGGCGCCCGCGGGGGCAGGTCTCGCACGGCATGGGGCAGTGGCGCCAGGGTGCCGGTGCCGTGCCCGAGCCAGCGCGCGTAGGACATCGACGACTTGATGTCGACGCCCTCGCGCACGCCGTTCACCGAGCGCATCGCGCCCCGGTAGATCCAGTGCTCGCCGCGCGTGCTCGGCACGGACCGGGTGGGTGGCAGGTTGGTATGGGCCCAGGTGACGGCGGCCTCGGTGTCGAGGTCGACGACGGTGAGCCCGGCGCCGCCGGGGTGGTAGGCCACGGCCGCCGCGTCCCGCCATACCCGGGCCCATGCCGGGGAGGCGATGACGTTCGGGTCGGTGGTGGCGGCGGCCCAGCCGTGGCAGGGCTGAGCGCAGGTGCAGGGGCCGGGGGTCTTCATGTTCGGCCGGCCGCCGCAACGGTTCCGCGCGCACGCCGGGCAGTTCCCGAACGGCACCTTCCCCCGACGCAGAGGCAGCACGGGCAGACCGTCGGCGGCGACGGCGAGAGCGGTACGCAGGAGGTCGCTCATGCCGCCACCCCCAGCGCGCGGGAGGCAAGGAAGGCACGCCCGATGTACTCGCTGTACGCGGGCGGGATGGCCTCGGTCAGCTCCTCGCGCACGCTCGTCCAGTCGATGCCGAGCGCGGCCTGAAGCTCGGGCACGGAGGGCTTGCCGCCACCGTTGCCGTACGCGGCGACGTAAGGGCCGTCGTAGAACTTGCCGTGCCGGTAGCCGCGCACCCGCCCCCGGTGCGGCACGTGCGCCGGCTGCGGGGCCCTCCAGCCGCCCAACTCGAAGTTGCGGTGGCGGATGACTCCGAGTCCGAACATCTCACCGCACAGGGTCAGATCCTTGCGGATCTCGGCCTGTCCGTTGGGCTGCTCGATCACGTACGGCAGGCCGGTCCGGTCGAGCAGGGCGCGGGTGGGCGCCACGAGGTCGACGTGGGCGCCGCCCCAGCCCCGGGACCGGTTGGTGCCCACGGTCAACGTGTTCTTGGCCTGGCAGGGCGGCGAGGTGTGCACGGCCGCGTACTGCTCGATCTCGCCCGTGTCGATGAGGCGGGCGAGGTACTCCAGGGCGTCGCCCCGGTGCCAGGTGAAGGGGTAGTTCGTGCGGTCGGCGACGTCGCAGCCGTGGACGCGGAATCCGGCGCGGGCGTAGCCCATGGCGGCGCCGCCGGCGCAGGAGAACAGGTCCAGCATTAAGGGCCGCCGGTCCTCTCGCCGAATGTCGGTGGGTTGAGTCATGCTGGAGACCTCCACAGGTCTGTTGAGGACTGGAGACAGGGGCGGCCCGGCTTTGGCGAGACGGGGCCGCCCCTGGCTTTGCGTGTGGTGTCAGGCGGCCTGCTGGCCGGGGAGGATCCGCCCGTCAGCGGTGCGCTGAAGGGCGCCGGACGCGGTGAGTGCCTTGATTTCGCGGGAGACGGTGCCCTTGTTCAGGCCTGTCGCGTCGGCGACTTCCTTGGCGGTGTGGGCGCCCGCCTGAACCGCGCCCAGCACCTTGTCCCGGTTGGAGGCGACGCCGGACGGGGCAGCGTTCTTGACCAGCCGCAGCGTCGCCGGGGCCGTCTGCCCGCCGGTGGACTTCCCGGGCGCCCAGATGGACTTGGGAAGGTCGCGCACGCCGGCGTCGTCCAGGGCCCAGGTGCGGATCAGGCGGGGGCCGTAGCCCTTGAGGTAGCCGTGGCCGCGCCACTCCTTGCCCTGCGGGATCTTGTGCGGGGCGTAGTCGGCGCAGTCGTCCAGCGCCACACCGGACTGCGTGGTGGTGGCCACGCGCAGGGAGAACCGGGTGAGCAGGTTGGGGGCGATCATCTTGTGCAGTCCGGGCGCCGACCCGTCGACCACCGGATACTGCGTGGCCCACCAGAGCACGACACCACGGGAACGCCCGAGGCTGGACAGCTCAACGAGGCGCTGCAGGCGGGCCCTGTCGCGCATGATGTGCGCGAGGACGACCTGGCCTTCGTCGATGAACACGGTGAGCTGTCGGCCGTCCCACACGGAGATTCCGCGACGCTTCATCTCTGCCTTGCGTCGCACCATCTCGGCGTGCGCGTCGTCGATCACGGCGTCGATCTCGTCCGGCTCGTTCGCGCACCGGCAGATCCCGTCCCACGGGATGGACTCTTCGCCCTTCCCGTCGATCAGGACCATGTCGCCGCGCATGTGGGCGGTGGCCATCAGCGGGCGGGTGGACCAGCTCTTGCCGGTGCCGGACGCCCCGGACACCAGCAGACGCTCCGCATAGGGGATCAGCACTTCTTCCCCGGTCTCGATGTCCACACCGAGGCTCATCAGCTCCGCGTCGGTGGGGATGCGGTCGGGCGTCCACAGCGAGGAGACGTCAGCCGCGGCCGACCGAGTGGCCAGGGTCAGGACCGCCCAGCCGCCCCGGGAAGCGGACGTGATCCGCATCCGCAGGGCGGTGCGGGCCCCGAGGAGCGCGCGGATGGAGTCGGCCTTGTCGGAGAGCGTCTTGACCGTCCACGTGCCGTCCAGGCGGATCTCACACTTGATGCCGCCCGGCTCGATCGCGGGCGGGGTGGTGACCGTGCCGGACAGGCCGCGATCTTCGGCGTGCTCCACCCAGTACGCCGGGTCGAGGCGCTCCATGAGCTGACGCTCTTCCAGCGACAGCGACTCGTCGACCACCAGATGCCGCTTGCGCCGACCGAGCGCGAGAGCGGCGGCGTTGGCCCCGATCACCAGCGCGGACGTGGTGGCCGGCCAGAGGGTGAGGTGCTGCGCGGACATGAGCACGGACGCGATCGTGCTGGGCACGGCGTGCGCCGAATGCGCCTGGATCGCACGGGCCTTGAGCGTGGTCGGGTAGTTCACCCGCGCTTCCCTGAGCTTGGCGCGGGTGTCGCGCTCGTGCGCCGTGGCGGCTTTGGCCGCGACGCGGGCAGCGCGACGGGACGCGGCGAACGGGTTGTTCGTCGCGGCCCGCGCGGTCACCTTCTGCGACTTGGCCGTGGACAGGGTGGAGCGCGCGGCGTTGTGCTCCTTCTGCGCCGCCATGAGCGTCTTCAGGTGCTCCGGGGTGCGCAGCTTGTTCCGCCGCTCCGCCTCCAGGTCCCAGCGCGCGGCGAACGGCACGAAGACCGGGGAGACCGAATCAAGGGCCGCACTGGTGGTGTTGGTGGTGCTCGACCATGCTTTCTTCCAGTCCACGAGAAGGTCCTCCAAGACCGTGGATGAGGACCGGTTCGCCGTTACGTGGCGACACCGGTTCGCCCTAGTTGCACGAGGCCGATGGGGCTGGTTGCGTCAACCGCACCGGTTGAACCCCCGCAACCGCCCTGACCTGCGAAGTTGCAGAGTTGAGCGGCGGGAGGGGTGGGGGCCCTACGCGCCCGCGCGCGTAGGGCGGTCGAAAATCGGGCCGTGCAACCCCCTGACGGGCCCCTGAAAGGCCGTCCAGAGGGCCGGGGGTCAAACCCCATCCGCGCGGGGGTTCGAACGCTCTGCGGGCCGTCTACGGCCGCGAGGGTCAACGGGACTTGCGGCGGCCCTTCTTCGAGGTGCCGTCGCCGACAGCGCGGACCACCGTCACGACGCCCCATCCGAGGATGAGCACCATGAAGGCGAGCATCGCCAGGTTCGCCGCGATCGCGGTCAGCACGCCGACCAGCAGCGGGCCGAAGTAGACGCCGGCCGCGACCGTCCCGGCGCCGACACCGGAGCCGAGCGCGATGCGCTGCACGGTGCGGTCCGGGGCGGCCTGGTGGATGTGCACCACCTGCGGGCCGGTCGGCTTCTGAGGGGCGGGGAGGTTGGCGGGGTCGGCGTAGACGTGCTGGCCGTCGGGGAGCTGGACGACCGTCAACGGGCGCTGTGCGGGGAGCTGTTCCATGACGCACCCTCCGGGGCGGTCTCGTCGGGAAAGGCGCAGGTCGAGCACATGCCGAGCGAGGACGGGATCACGTATCCCGCGTCCCTGTGGCACTGGGGGCAGGTGCGGCGGGCGGCGTTGGCCCTGGCCAGAGCCGCCCGGCGGCCGGGCGTCATCGGACGCACCGGCTTGGCGCGGTCGACGCGGTATAGGTAGGCGACCAGCGGGCCGCGACGGCGTCGGGGCCGCTCGATCTGCGCGGCCACCTCCTGACCCCCGGGACGCAGCCCGAGCGCGCGGAGCTGGCGGCGCGTGGCGTAACCGTCCGGGGCGAGTCGCCACCGGTACACCGGCAGGGCGGCCATCACTGAGCCGCAATCGCGAGATCAGCACGGCGCCCGGCGTCGGGGTCGCGGTGCTCGGCGTAGCGGGTCGAGACCCAGCCGACCGACCAGCCGCACAGCTCCGCCGCCTGCCGCACCGAGACAGCCGCCTTGAACGCGGCGGCCACGATCTGGCGCGCCTCGTCCTCGGGCAGCTTCTCCTCGGCCGGGCCCCGGTTCAGGAGTTCGGCGCGTTCACGCTCGGCCCGCTCCTGGCGTTCACGGCGTTCACGCTCCACGGCCGCAGCACGCTCGCGGCGCTCCGCTTCGGCACGCTCGCGGGCCTGCCGTTCACGTTCGCGGGCGTCGCGTTCATTCTGTTCACGCTCGCGTTCACGGCGTTCACGAGCCTCCCGCTCGGCAGCCTCGGCCCGCTCCCGGGCTTCGCGCTCCTCGCGGTGCCGGCGCTCCTCCCGCTCAGCTTGTTCACGGGCCAGGCGCGCCTCGTGCTCGCGCTGTTCACGGGCGAGCTGCTCGGCGTGCTCGCGCTCCTCGCGCGCCTCCGCGCGGGCCCGCTCCTGGTGCTCCCGGGCCGCCTGAGCGGCCTTCTCCCGCTCCGCCTTCCGTTCGGCGTCCTGGGCGGCCTGTGCGGCGGCGATGGCCCGCCGGTAGGCGAGGCTCGTCTCTGCGGTGACGATGAGCAGGAGCGGCGCGACCGAGTGAACGGCCACTCCGACCAGGTCTTTCTTCAGTGCGGAGTCGGCGGTGTTCAGGGCCAGGGTCATCAGGCCGGTCATCCAGCGCAGGACCAGCGGCCAGCGGCCACCGTCCCCGCCCAGGCGGGCCAGCACGTCGTCGAGCTTGACCACGATGACGACCGCGGCGTCCACGACGAGCGGCAGGATCGGCGCCGTCCACGCCCACTCCGGGGAGGTGTGCTCTGCCATGAGCGGGGTGACGGTGAGGATCGAGTAGAGCATCGCCCCGCACACGATCAGCCACGTGCCGCCGGACAGGGCGCGTTCTGCTGAACGGGTCTGAACAGTGTTCACGCCGCCCCCCTCACCGGCTTCGCGACGGGCTCCAGCGCCCCCCGGAATCCGCGCGCGTCGGCGTCGTACGTGAACGTCGTGACGAACCATTCCGCGTCGGCCCAGAACCGCTGCCCAGTGGGCTTCCAGGTCACGTCGGCCGGCACGCCGTGGGTGGCGGTGTCGGCGTAGGCGTCCTCGCGGCTGCGGTAGACCATGACCGGGGTGCCGTAGTGCAGCAGCACGTGAACGTCCCGGCCCGCCGCGAGCGCCTCGGCGAGGTCGTCCCGCAGGCGCCGAAGCTCGATGTCCTTCAGCAGAAGGTCTTGCTGAGCCGCGCTCAGCTCCTTCATGGCCGTGGACAGGATCGCGCCCACCTCGTCCGTGGTCGCCTCGGCCCGCTCCGCGCGCTCGGTGACCTCGGCCAGCGCGGCGGCGTGCCGGGCAGCGTCCAGGAGCGCGGTCTCCTTCGCCCGCTGGGCCCGCTCGAACGCCGCCGCCGTGTCGGCCTCCAGCAGGGCCAGTCGCTTCTTCGTGACGATGCGGATCACGCGGCACCGCCCGTCTGCACGGTGGTGCCGTTGAGCTGGTCGCGGTGGGCGGCGAGCACGCGCCGGCGGGCGCGGCGGATGCGGCGCTCGTCCAGCTCGGTCGGGGTGCGGTCGATGACGATGATCTGCGCGTCGAGCAGGTCCATCTCCGCGCGGATGACGGGCATCTCGCGCTCGATGGCGTCCAGCTCCGCGTCGGTGGGCTCCATGAAGTCGGCGAACGCGGTAACAGCGTCCTGAACAGTGACGATGTGGTTCATGGGTCGTGTTCTCCCTAGCAGGTGGTACGGCCCGAACAGCGGCCCCGGTGCTCGAACACCGGGGCCGCACGCCGTTGAAGTCGGTCGATCCGGCTCCCCTCAGCGCCGCTCGTACGAGACGAGCGGCGGAGGCAACCGGCCGCAGCAGATGAACTGCGGCTAGGTGAGGCAGTGCGGTGTCTCCTTCAGGAACCCGAGCTCCTGGCGAAGGCGTATGGAGACGTGACCTTTCGGTCTAAGCCCTCCGGATGACCAGGAGTCCGGGTCCCTCGGCCCGATCTGTCCCGGGCCCCTTGGTGCCGAATCCGAAGTCGGCACCCGTTTGCGCAGGCGGAGGCAACTCAAGGGAATTGCACCGCTTGCTCAACTTGTTGGTACAAGCTGATGCAGTGATGCTGCACCCACGGACAGTGAGTCGTCAAGCGTTTGGGGCCCACATGTACCAACAAGTTGAGCGAGTGCGTCATGATGAGGGCATGAGCAAGCAGCCGAAGTACCGGCAGGTGGCCGACGCCCTGCGTCGAGAGATCGACAGCGGCACGTACGCGCCGGGCGCGCGGCTGCCGTCAGAGAGCGAGCTGATGAAGCGGTTTGACGCTTCACGGAACACCGTCCGGAACGGGCTAAGCCTCCTGGTCAGCCAGGGGCTGGTGTCCTCCAGCCAAGGGCTGGGCTATGAGGTCCGTCAGCACGAGGTGTTCAAGCTCAACGCGTCCCGGTTCGAGAACCTGACCTTCCCGCAGAACGGCGACGCGTACAGCACCGACGTGACCAACGCGGGCCGGCGTCCACACCAGACGTTCCGCGTCGAGATGACCCCGGCGTCCTCGGACGTCGCGGAGCGGCTCAAGGTCGAATCCGGGTCTACGACAGTCCTCCGCTTCTGTCACCGGTACGTCGACGACGTTCCGTGGTCGACTCAGGCGACCTGGTACCCGGGGTGGCTGGCCGACCTCTCCCCGCGTCTGGCGCAGCCTGGGGATATCGAGGAGGGGACCACGCGGTACCTCGCATCGCATGGGATCGAGCAGGTCGGCTACTTCGACGAAATCGCCACGAGGATGCCCACACCAGAAGAGGCCCGCCTCCTGGAGATCGGAGCCGGCGTACCAGTCCTCCTGTGGACACGTACGGGCTACTCGGAGGACCGGCCGATCCGGTGCACGGTGACCACGTTCCGAGGCGACCTCAACCAGATGAACTACGAGATCGGCACTCTGTCCGGCCGGGAAGAGAACGAACCCCAGTGAGAATCTGCACTGCAGAACCGCGCGACCTGGCCAAGCTGCTCGCCTTCCGAGAGGAGGCGGCAGCTTGGCTGTCTCGCCTCGGCACGGACCAATGGCAGAGGCCGTATCCGGCCGACAAGCTGCTGGCCACGATCGAGGCGGGCTGGGTCTTCATGGTGCGCGACGGAGACCACACCGCGGCCACGATCACCTTGACGCCGGAAGCCGAGGAAGGGCTCTGGGACGCAGCCGAACTGCGGGAGCCCTCTCTGTTCATCAACAAGCTGACCGTTGCGCGGACTCACGCGGGGCAGGACATCGGTGGGCGCCTCCTCGACTGGGCGGGCGACCGCGCGCACTCTGCTGGCATCCAGTGGCTCAGGTTGGACGCCTGGACGACGAATACGGCTCTACAGGAGTACTACCTGCGCCACGGGTTCGAGCATGTCCGCACAGTCAGTCAGGGTGTCGCGGTGAATGGCGGACCGAGGGTGTCAGGGTGGCTTGCGCAGCGAGCGTCGGGCCCCGCAGAGCATGGATTCATTGATGAAACGGCAGCCCCCGAGCGTGCCGCCTGACGTCGACAGCGATGCAGGATCAGGCGCAATCACGGGCTGGATCTAGGAGAGAGGCCCCGCCAGGTACCTGGCGGGGCCTCTCTGTGGCGCGACCAACTAGGCGTCTCACCATGCCTGAAGGAAGCGCTCAGGGCGGCTGGCGCAACGGGCAGTCAATCCGGACTGATCGGCCTCGACGGGTGTTCCGTGCCTGCTACTGGGGGAGAGCAGGACCGACAAGTATCAAGAGGAGAGGGTGGACCCGTGCCGGCATGGGGAGAAAAGGCGGCGGAGCAGGCCAAGCGCGCCCAGAACCGCACAGGCGATGCGTACTTAACGGACGCGGTCGGGGAGGGGCTGGCTGCCGTGGCGTATGCAGTCCTGGAGACGCCCGCAGACGCCAAGCCGCGCGTTTGGTTGGAAGCGCGCAACCCACTGACCAGCATGTGGGTGCGAGCCACGGACATCGTGAGCGCTCGGGTGCGTGAAACTGACGGCGATCAGGCGGAGGGACATTTCGTTCTAGAGGTGTTCGTGCCTGCCCTCTGCACTCCCGATCGGTGGCTGGCAGTGGCTCCAGGCGCATCGGAATGGTTCGAGCTAAACGCCGCCGAGCGGCTGCTGACGTTCCTGGAAGAGACCGCTCGGAGTGAAGAGGATGAGCCGCCAGCAGTCTTTGTCCAGATTCATGGCGAGGCAGGGGACAAACAGGAGTTGCTCGTGGATCGCAACTACTGATGGCAGTGCGGTAGGGATGCTGCGTTCGAGGCGTTGTCGGGACTTGCGGCGCCTGGTCGCGAGGTGGGCTCAATGGTGGTCTCGATTGTCAGGTGATCCAGTGGCGACCGCCAGAGTCCACCGACATCCGTCAGCCCTCCTGACCAGCGGCTGAGCTTGCTTGCAGGACAGGCTCGGACGTCCCCGGACCAAGAGCCGACAACTCGTAATGCGTAGGTCTCGGGTTCGAATCCCGAAGGCGGCTCCATTCAAACCCCAGTCCAGACAATGTCTGAGCTGGGGTTTTTGCGTTCAGCGGACACGGCGGCGACGGCGGGCGTGCTCCGCGCGGCTGTCCGTCGTCTCAGCTGTGGGTTTCGGGCGGGGTGTGAAGGCGTCGCCGATGCGGCGCCGTCGGCCTCGGCGCCGTCTCCCTCAGCTCGCTTAGTCCTTCGCCACCGGCGCGGTCTTGTCGGGCTTCAGCGGATCATGGTCAAGGTTGTCAGGGGACAGGCATAGCCTGACAAGTGCATACCGCGAGGGGGGAACATGCCGAGAGTCCCTGAGTCCCGGCGAATCGGTCGCATGGCGGTGAACGAGGTGCGTTCTCTGCTGGAGAGACACGGCCACATCGTCCAGGAGATCGACGGAGGTAACGACCACGGCGAGGACCTGTACGTCACCTTCGTTCAGAACGGGAGGCGGACGGAAGACGCTGTGGCCGTACAGGTGAAAGGCGGAGTCTCGACGCGAACCAGAAGGGGGCACCGCGTACCTGTCGGCGATCACAGGGACAACTGGCGCGACGGCAGCCTTCCCGTGTTGTGCGTGGTCTACGATCCCGAGCGGGGCGGCCTCTTCTGGGCCAATGCGACCCGCCAGCTCCGCCGGGCTGACGCATTGCGCAAGATGCCGAAGTCCATCGTCGTCTCCCGGGATTCCCTGCTTGGCGACGAGAACCTCGACCTGTTCGTGCAGAGCATGCGCCACCGTTTGGTTCGGGAGCGGGAGGGCGTTGGCCGCTGGGCGGACATGGCGGATGTCGAGTTTGCTCCGGACGACATCGTCAAACCATTCGAGAACGATTGCGACGAACCCATGGTCTTCTGGCAGCGTCGTGGGGAACCGTGCGCTGTACTGCTTCATCACGACCTTGATTGGGAACCTGTGGCCGTTCAGGAGCAGATGCTTCGCTTTCGGCCGATCCCGCACGTCGGCGATGTCATCCTCGACGCAGCAGAAGCGCATTGGCTCCTGAGCTGTTTCAAATCCACTGAGTGGTGGCGTCGGCCGATCGAGCAGAGCGATCCGGTCTGATTGTCGGGAGAGTCTGCTTCCAGACATCCGCATCGCAGTCGTCGCATGGTGAACGACAGCCTCCGCAGGCGGTGTACGTGGTACCGCTCCTCACTGCTGGGCTGGAGACAGTACGCTGAACCGGGCGGGAGCGGGCCCCCCACACTGTGCCCAGGAGGTGCTTCATGACGGCGGAGATGGTGGCCCCGGCGTGGATGCACGAGCAGATCACGGCGGACGTGTACGAGTCCTGGTCCGAGGAGCAGTGCGCCGGCATCGAGATCGTTGACGGGATGGTCGTCGTGAGCCCGAGTGCGTCCAAGCGGCACAACCGGCTGGCCCGGATTCTGGCGAACGCCCTGGATGCCGCCGCGGGCCCGGACTGGAACGCGGACACGGACTTCGATGTTCGGCTCCAGGACGTCCCGCTGACCAATCGGCGCCCGGACGTCGTGGTGTACCGCGCGGACACGATCGACGTCACGCCCACTCGGCCCGAGCACGTGCTGCTGGTGGCGGAGGTGGTCTCGCCGGGCTCGGAGACGACCGACCGGATCGTGAAGGTCGACCAGTATGCCAAGGCAGACATCGGCTTCTACTGGCGGATCGAGCAGGCCGCGACGGGCGTTCCTCTCGTGTACACCTACGTCCTCGACCCTGCGACGAAGACCTATCGGGAGGGTGACATGTTCACGGGCGTGGTCAAGGCTGCGGCTCCCTTCCCGGTGGAGATCGACCTCAGCCAGATCTGACCCACACGCCGCTCAGCGGGCACGCTGAGCGGGAGCGATGCGTGAGCGGACGGTGCCGCACGGAGCATCACCGAGAAGGCCGTGGGGCACTTGCCACGGGCTCTGACCAGGCAGATCCGGACAGTGGAGCACTGTCCGGAACCACCCGGCAGACCCCCACCAGCCCTCGTAATGCGTAGGTCTCGGGTTCGAACCCCGAAGGCGGCTCCATTTCAAACCCCAGCCCAGGCAGTGTCTGAGCTGGGGTTTTCTCGTTCAGCGGATGCGGCGACGCCAGCGGGACCGGGCCGCGCGGCTGTCGAGGGTCCAGTTCCGGTCTCAGTGGGGCCGGACCGGGGTCCGGGGGAGCCGGTACGAAGAACTCGCCCATGCGCCGCATCCCGTCCTTCGACAGGTGTGACGGTCGCCTGATCACGCAGGAAGGGCCCGGCTTGCCGGGCCCTTCGGTTCTCTCGCTATCGCGCGCTGCGGGACTACTTCACACCGACGTAGCTACCCGTGGCGTTGACCGCCGGGGTCGTCGTGGTGCCCGCGAAGGAGTAGCGGTAGTAGCCGCTCGTGGACGCCTTGACCGTGGTCTTCAGGTTGCCCGTGCTGTTGGTCTTGATCGTCTTGATCGTGGTGTAGGCGCTGCTGCCCTTCTTGCGGAACTGCAGCTTCACCGGCTGCACCGTGTAGCCCGCGTACTTCCTGGTGTCCCAGTTGGCGCGGGTCAGCTTGCCCGTGACCGTGACGGTCTTGCCCTTCTTCACCGACGTCGGCGAGGCGACGGCCGTCAGCCGCGACAGCCGCTGGAACCTGACCGAGGAGAACGTGTCGTTCTCGGTGAAGCTCCCGTCCTTGCCCCATGCGCCGGCGTAGACCCGCCAGTTCGTGGCGTTGGTGTTCCACAGGTATCCGGGATCGACCGTGATGGTGAGGGTGCAGGTCGAGGTTGTGGCGTTCGCGGCCTTGCACTTGGCCCTTTCCGCGTCCGGGTGGAACCCGAAGCCGTACAGGTTCGGGTTGCTGTCTCGGCCCCGCCAGATGTAGGAGAGAGCGTCCTTGATACCCGAGGAGTGGGACGCGGTGACGGAGACCGTCACCTTCTTGGTGGCGGTGGTACCGAGCACGATCGGCTTTCCACTGTTCACAACGACCTTGCTGATCACCGGGGCGGCGTTCGCTCCCGTCAGCGCGTAGGAAGGGCTGCTCGCCTGAGAGACCGGCACGGCGATGGCGGACAGGGTCAGGGCGCCGGAAACAGCGGCAACAGTGGCACGAATACGCATGTGTTCCCCAAGTCTGATCTGTGGGTCTACTGGCCCGACAGACCAGACCTGGCGTGAACGTGAAAGGTTGTCCACAAAGTCGCGGCGTGCGGCGGCGAGGTGTCAGTTGTGGTCTCGGTCGGCACCGTCTCCGTGTCTCCGCAGCCTGGGGCGGTGGGTACGTGGGAGGTACGGGGCCACTCATTGACCCTGGCGAGGGATGCATCGCCGCGACGGGGCCTCAGGTCGTCAGGATGACTCCGGCGTACGCTGCGGCCCCGACGACCAGCCACGAACCCAGGCCGAGCAGTGCCATTCGCGCGCCGCCTGAACGGGCCAGGGTCGGCAGGTGCACGGCGCTGCCGAGGCCGAACAGGGCGGCGGCGAGCAGCAGTTCCTGCGCGGTGTCCGCGGCGTCGAGCACTCCGCTGCCGGGCAGTCCGGTGCTGCGCAGCACGACCATCGCCAGGAATCCCACGACGAACAGGGGCAGCAGGGCGGGCCGGCGGCCGTCGCCGTTCACGGGGTGCCCGGCGTTCTTGCGGCGGCGGCTCAGTGCCACTCCCGCGACCAGCGGCGCGAGCATCGCGACCCGGATCAGCTTGACCAGGACCCCCTCGGTCAGCGCCTGCGGCCCGGCGGTCTGGGCGGTGGCGACGACCTGCCCGACATCGTGCACGCCGGCGCCGACCCAGCGCCCGAACTCCGTCGCGTCCAGGCCGAGCGGGGTCTTGAGCAGTGGCAGTACGGCGATGGCGAGCGTGCCGCAGAGCGTCACCAGGGCGACCGACGAGGCGACCTCCGCCTCGTGCCGCTCGTCGCCCTTGTCCTTGCCGAGCACGCCGCTGACCGCGCCGATCGCGGAGGCGCCGCAGATCGAGTAGCCGGTGGCGACGAGCAGCGACAGGTCGTCGGAGAGGCCGATCCTGCGGCCCAGCCACCGTGTCCCGAAGAACGTGACCAGGACGACCCCGACCACCATGACCAGGGCCTGCCAGCCGAGCCCGGCCACGTCGCCGAGGCTCAGTTTCAGGCCGAGCAGCACGATGCCGAGCCGCATCAGCCGCTTGCCCGCCATGGACAGGCCGGGCCGGGCGACACCGCGTACGAGAGAAGCGGCCCCTGGCAGATGCGCCGCGACGACACCGAGCACCACGGCCGCGGTGAGCATCGGCACGGCGGGCACCAGCGCGTGGGCTCCGAAGGCCGCCGCCACACCGACAGCGGCGAGCGCGAGGCCCGGCACGACGCGTTCTATGCGCGGGGCAGCGGGGGGCGGGGTGCGGCGCACGAACGTGCGCCGTTGGGGACCGGTGAGAACCATGATTTTCAGCCTGCGCCGGGTGAGCGGCGCCCGCTAGACGCGATCTCGCGGGCAGGTCATAGAGTCCCCCTATGACCCCTGAGTCCGCCGACGCGCATCCGCGACCGCTCCCCGATCTGCACGCCCTGCAACTGCTGGTCTGCGTCGCCGAGACCGGCAGCCTGGGGCGGGCCGCCGCGCGGCTGCGCATCAGCCAGCCCTCCGCGAGCGCCCGGATGCGCACGCTGGAGCGACGCCTGGGCCTGCGGCTGCTCGACCGCTCCACCTCAGGCTCCCGGCTCACCCCGGCCGGTGCCGTGGTCGGCGACTGGGCGCGTTCCCTGCTCGAACAGGCCGAGGCACTGGTCGAGGGCGCTGCCGCGCTGCGCTCCCGGCAGGAACACCGGCTCCTGGTGACCGCGAGTCTGACCGTCGCCGAGGAACTGATGCCGGGCTGGCTGGTCGCGCTGCGCGAGGAGGAGGCCGACACCCACGTCGGGCTCACCGTCACCAACAGCTCCGGGGTGATCGAGGCGCTGCGCCGCGGGAACTGCGACCTGGGCTTCGTCGAGTGCCCCTGGGTGCCGCACGACCTGCACCGGGCCGTGGTCGGCCGGGACCGCCTCGCCGTGGTCGTGGCCCCCGGCCATCCCTGGGCCCGGCGTCGCCGTCCGCTGAGCGGTCGCGAACTCGCCGATACCCCGCTGCTGCTGCGCGAGCCCGGCTCCGGCACCCGCGAAACCCTGGAGAAGGCGCTGCGCCCGTACGACGGTGTGGCCGCGCCGGTCCTCGAACTGGGCTCCACCGCGCCCTTGCGCAGCGCGGTCGCCCGGGGCCTTGCCCCCGCGGTGCTCTCCGCGCTGGCCGTTCGCCAGGACGTTGACCACGGCCGCCTGGTCGAGGTCGAGGTCGACCCGGCGGTCCCGCTGCGCAGGCTGCTGCACGCGGTGTGGCTCAAAGGTCATGAACTGCCGGAGGCGGCACTGAGACTGCTCGGGGTGGCCCGGTCCGCCTAACGACCTGGGGGGGCAATAGGGAGTGGGTGAAGGAGCGGCCGTGCCGGGCGTCGCGACGCCGCTCCCTATTGCCCCCAGGTCGTAAGGGCTGCTGAGCGGGGGAGAACAACGAGTGCCGGGAGCGGAGCGCGCCCCGGCACGGGCATGCGGTCCCTCAGCGCCGCCGCGACGCCATGCGTTGCCGTACGGCCTCGTAGGTGAAGAGGGCCGCCGAGACCGCGACGTTCAGCGAGTCCACCTGACCGAACATCGGGATCTTCGCCTTGGTGTGGCTGCCCGCGAGCCACTGGTCCGACAGCCCGTACTTCTCGCTGCCGACGAGGATGGCCGTGGGCCCGGTCATGTCGAGGTCCGCCATCAGGACATCCGTGTCGGGAGTCGTGGCGACGACGTTGACCTGGTGCTCGGCCAGCCAGTTCATGACCTCTTCGGAGCCGGCCGAGGCGATCGGGACGGCGAACACCGTGCCCTTGCTGGCCCGGATCACGTTGGGGTTCCCCCAGTCGGTCACGGGATTGGCCGAGATGACGGCGGTGACACCGGCCGCGTCCGCGGTACGCAGCATCGAGCCCAGGTTGCCGGGCTTCTCGACGCTCTCGCAGACGAGGAAGAGGGCCCGGTCGTCGACCTCGATGCGGGAGAGGTCGGTCTCGATGTCCGGCACGACGGCGAGCCAGCCGTCCGGGCCCTCGCGGTAGGCGGCCTTGTCGAAGGCCTGCCGACTGAGGCTGTAGAGGGCGGCTCCCTGTTCGGCGGCACGGGCCAGGACGTTCCTCGGGTCCGATCCGTCGGTCAGCGCCGGGCAGAAGTACAGCTCGCGGGGGCGGACACCGGCGCGCAGGGCGAGGTCCAGTTCCTCATAACCCTCCACGAGGGTCACTCCGGAGTTCTGCCTGTTCCGCCGGCGGCGGAGGGCGGCGAGTTCCTTCACGTGGGGGTTGCTCGGGCTGGAGATTTCCTTGGGCGAACCAACCCGTGGGATGGACGGCATCGGCGGTGGGAATCACGGCGCCTTTCGGGCTCCGATCCTCCGCCCCCTTTCTCTGGTGCACTGCTCGCGGTCGTGGCCAGGGTACATGCGGGTCTCGCGCGGGGACCGCCCGCGCGGCGGCGTGCACGTCCTGCCGGTAGGCGTCGGAAAACCACCGGCCGTCCGGCGTTCGTCCCGGGTGGCGTGAAGCGGCGAACACCAAGCGTCCTCCCGGTGAACGGCTAGCATCGCCTGCACAGTCGTCGGCCGTGGATGAGGTGGAAGTCGTGTCACAGCCGGAGCCGCAGCCCGGGCCCCGTATCGCCGTCGCCGTGGTGACCATGGGCAACCGGCCCGCCGAGGTCGACGCCCTCCTCCTGTCCGTGGCCAAGCAGGACCTCCCCGCCTCCCGCATCGTCATCGTCGGGAACGGCTGCCCCTTGCCCGAGTTCGCCGAACGCCTCGGCCTTCCCGGTGATGTCACCCGCATCGAGCTCGACGAGAACCTCGGCTGCCCCGGTGGCCGCAACGTGGCCCTCGCTAAGCTGCGGGAGTTCGGGGACATCGACGTCGTGGTCGAGCTCGACGACGACGGACTGCTCGTGGACACCGATGTGCTGCGACGGGTACGCGACCTGTACGCGGCCGACCCCCGGCTCGGCATCGTCGGGTTCCGTATCGCCGACGAGCACGGCGAGACCCAGCGCAGGCACGTGCCGAGGGTCGGCGCCGCCGACCCGATGCGCGGCGGGCCGGTGACCGGGTTCCTCGGTGGTGGGCACGCGCTGTCCATGGCCATGCTCGCCGAAACAGGCGACTGGCCCGCGGAGTTCTTCTTCGCACACGAGGAGACCGATCTCGCCTGGCGGGCCGCCGACGCCGACTGGACCGTCCTGTACGCGCCCGAACTGCTGCTCCAGCACCCGAAGACCTCGCCCGCCCGCCACGCCATCTACTACCGGGTCACGGCGCGCAACCGGGTGTGGCTCGTACGGCGGCGACTGCCCCTTCCGCTCGTCCCGGTGCACCTCGGGGTGTGGATCGCCGTCACCCTCCTGCGGACGCGGTCGGCCGGTGGGCTGAGGGCCTGGTGGGGTGGGTTCGCGGAGGGGCTGCGGACCTCGGGCGGCGAGCGACGGCCCATGCGCTGGCGCACGGTGTGGCGGCTTACCCGGCTCGGTCGGCCACCGGTCATCTGATACCACGGTTAGTGCCTGCCGCGGCGCTAACGGTGAACCGCCGCCCTCACTTCGCGTCCGCGTAACACTCCACCACCGCCGTCGTGAATGGAATCCGCGCCGGTGTCTCGCCGAACGTCAGCCGCATCGCCAGGTCCGAGGCCTCCTGGATCGCCGCGACCACCGTGTCCGCCTCCTCGGCCGGGCAGTGCACGATCACCTCGTCGTGCTGGAAGAAGACCAGCTCGGCGGCGAGGTCCGCGCAGGCCCGGCGGAGGGCGGCGAGCAACAGCAGAGCCCAGTCTGCGGCGCTGCCCTGCACGACGAAGTTGCGCGCGAAGCGGCCGCGGGCGCGGGTGTTCGTGGAGGCGTAGCCCGGTATCCACTGCTCCGGTTCCCCGGACGGCACCGGCAGGCCGTCCTCCTGTGGAATGCCCGCCTCGTCCGTCGCCTCGTCGGACGCCCCGGCCGCCGGCGGGGACGTCCGCCCGAGCCAGGTCCGTACGAGTCGGCCCTCCTCTCCTGCGCGGGCCGCCTCGTCGACGTAGGCGATCGCACTGGGGAAGCGGCGGCGCAGCGCGGCGAGGTTCTTCAGGCCGTCTCCGGAGGTCTGACCGTAGATCGCGCCGAGCACCGCGAGCTTGGCCTGGGCGCGGTCGCCGGAGAAGGCGCGGTCCGACACCGACTGGTAGAGGTCGGTCGTACGGCCCGCGACCTCCATGAACGCCGGGTCGCGCGAGATCGCGGCGAGGACGCGCGGCTCCATCTGGGCCGCGTCGGCCACGACCAGCCGCCAGCCGGGGTCAGCGACCACGGCCCGCCGGATGACCTTGGGGATCTGCAGGGCGCCGCCGCCGTTGGTGACCCAGCGGCCGGTGACCGTGCCGCCCGGCAGGTACTCGGGCCGGAAGCGGCCGTCGCGCACCCAGTCCTGGAGCCAGGACCAGCCGTGGGCGACCCAGATGCGGTACAGCTTCTTGTATTCCAGCAGGGGCTTCACGGCGGGGTGGTCGATGGACTCGATCTCCCAGCGGCGGGTGGAACGCACCCGGAGCCCGGCCCGCGTGAACGCCTTGACGACATCGGCGGGCAGGTCGGGGCGGACGCGGCGGCCGAAGGCGGCCGACACCTCGTCCGCCAGCTCCGCCAGCCGCCGGGGCTCGCCGCCGCCCGCGTACCGCTCGCCGAGCAGGTCGTGCAGGACCTTGCGGTGGACGTCCGCGCTCCATGGCAGCCCGGACCGGTTCATCTCCGAGGCCACCAGCATGCCGGCCGACTCGGCGGCGGTGAGCAGCCGCATACGGCCCGGGTGTGTGGTGGCGTCGTGCCGGCGTTGCTGGTCCGCGTACACCGCGACGAGGTCGTCGAGGGGTACGTGGACGGGGGAGGGCTCGAAGAGGGAGGACTGCGCGCCGGGTTCGGCGGAGCGTGTCGGGGGATCCGGTGGTACGGGGCCGCCGCGCAGCCGGGCCAGCGCGGCGGCGGCCGACCGGGGCTCACCGAGGCGTCCCTCATGACCCAGGAGGAGGGTCTCGGCGGCCTCGACGTCGTAGCACCGCTCCACGCGCACCCCCGCGGCGAGCAGACGGTGCTGGACATGGGCGGTGGACCGCCACACCCACCGGGTGACCTCGGGTCGTGCCCGTACGGCCTCGACGAGATCCGCCTCCCTGACCACGGGCCCCGCGCGCAGCCCGTCCGGGCCGAGGGCGGCGACTTCCACGCCATTGTCCCCGGCCGGAGCGAGAGCCCAGCGTCCGGTCATGCCGCGAGTGTGGCAGGAGGGTCTGACAACGGGCACGGACGGCTGGCCGACCCGGCGGCCGGACTCACTGAAGGCGAGTCCGGACATTGTCAACCAATGGTTGACGTTAGGCGGGCCTACCCGCTTCCGTGTCACGATCGAACGCGTGAGTACGACGACCACCGTGGACCGCGCCTTCCGGGCCGCCCTTTACGACGACGCGGACACGGCCCTCGACACCGGCGCCTCGCTGCTCGCCGCCGACCCGTCGGCCGACGCCGAACTCTGGTGGCGGGGCGAGCAGTTCGTCGCCGCGGCCTGGCGGCGCGGCTGGCAGCCTGCCGATGTCGTACGCCTGGTGCGCCGCGAGCTGGACGACCTGCATGTCCGCCTCGTGTCGGCGCTGATCCGCAAGGAGGCGGGACAACGGCCGTCCCCCGGCCCGCGCTGGGCCGCCCAGCTCCAGGACCTCGACGCGGAACCTCCGCGGGCCCCCGACCGCTTCTCCTACGCCACCGCGGCCCTGGAGACGTACCGCCTGCTGCTGCGCCTGCCCGCCCTCGAACCCCTCGACGCGCCCCGGCGGTCCGCCGCCCCGCGGCAGCCGGAGTCCCGCATGCTCACCCGCATTCGCGCCCTGCTCGCCAAGGCGGAGGCGACCGGGTACCCGGAGGAGGCCGAGGCACTCAGCGCCAAGGCGCAGGAGCTGATGGCCCGGCACAGCATCGACGAGGCGCTGCTCGCGGCCCGCACGCACGCCGAGGACGCGCCCGGCGCCTGCCGCATCGGCGTCGACCCGCCGTACGAGACGGCCAAGGCCGTACTCCTGGACGCGGTGGCGGCCGCGAACCGCTGCAGGGCCGTGTGGCACGAGGCGATCGGCTTCTCCACGGTGGTCGGCTTCGAACCCGACCTGGAGGCCGTCGAACTGCTCTACACCTCGCTGCTGGTGCAGGCCACCGCCGCGATGACGACGGCGGAGGCGGCGCAGCGCAAGAGCGGCCGGAAACGTACGAAGACGTTCCGGCAGTCGTTCCTGGCCGCGTACGCGCACCGCATCGGCGACCGGTTGCAGGCCGCCGCCGAGGGTCAGACGGCCGGGAACGAGGGGGAGCTGCTGCCGGTGCTCGCGGCCCGGGACGTGGCCGTCGCGCAGCGAACGGAGCTGCTGTTCCCGGACACGGTCACCACCCGGCTGCGCGGGATCAGTGACGCGGCCGGATGGGAACAGGGGGCCGCGGCCGCCGACCGGGCCCAGGTCGCGGCACGGCGGCGGCTTCCCTGACGCGACTCAGTCGCCGGCGACCTGGATCGGGCCCACCGACGCGTCGGGGGTGTGCGCGTCCTTGAGCGCCACCTCCCCGTACGACCAGGGGTAGCTCCGGGCGTCACCGGCGCCAGGAACGGTGATCTTCAGGGACTTGGCCGGGGCGCTGAGCGAGCCGTTGGCCTTCCCTCTGACGTATGTGATGGTGAAGGTCGCCGTTTCGTTCTTCTGCAGCGTCACCTTCGCCGGCTTCACGTCCTTCTCGTCCGCGACGGTCCATGAGGTCTTGCCGTCGTTCAGTTCGATGCCGGGGAAGCCCTCGAAGGCGCACTCGTCGCTGCCGCTGTTCGTGATGGTGACCGGGACGTTGCCCGTGTCGCCGGCGGTGGTGGCCGCGTTGCCGGGGCCCACCTTGACGGTGATCGGGCACTTGGGGCTCTTCTCGGCGTCGTCGCCGCCCTTGCCCTCGCAGGCGGTCAGAGTCAGGGTCGCGGCGAGGGCGGTGAGGGCAAGGGGGACGCGAAGCGTACGCATGAGGGTCCTCTGAAGTCGAGACGGTCTTCCTGGATCATCACGCAGGCGGGAGGCCGTGTGGGGCGCGCCCCCCTGAACACCGCGTGCGCCGTCCGCCGGGGACGCAGAGATTTATCCCGTATGCCTCCCTTACGCTGACGGAATGAGCTGGATGCCGGCGCTGAAGGCGGCCGTGCGTTCCGGGCTGAGGATCGAGCGGAAGCGACTCGAACCGCTGGTCGCGGTGCGCGGTGCGGCAGGGCTCGCGCTGGTGATCGCGGCGAGCCTGTGGCTGTTCGGGCCCGTGGCGGCGGCAAGTTCGGCGTTGGGCGCGTTCCAGGCGGCGATCGCGACCTTCCAGCGCAGTTGGCGCCCGCGCCCCGAACTGGCCCTTGTCTCCGGCACGACTCTCGCCGTCTCAAGCTTCCTCAGTTACCTCACCGTCTCCCGTCTGCCGCTGTTCCTGGCGCTGCTCGTCGTCTGGACCTTCCTGGCCGGGTTGTGCTGGGCGGTGGACCCGACGGCCGGTCTGATCGCCTCCTCGAACGTCGCGATCATGCTGGTGACGGTGACCCTGCCGACGTCCGTGACACAGGCCGCGGAGCATTCCGCGATGATGATCGTCGGCGGTCTGGTGCAGGCCGCGCTGGTCGTGCTGTTCCCGGTACGACCCTGGGGCGCCCACCGCGACGCGCTCGCCGACGCGCTGGCCGCCGAGGCCGACTACGCGCGCCGGCTGCGCCACGACCCGGTCGCGCCCTTCGACCCGCTGCCGCTGATGGAGGCCCGTGACGCGGCCGCCGTCACCTCGCGCCAGGCCCGCCGCCGTCCCGCCCAGCTCCATGGCGCCCGCGGCCTTGCCGAGCGAGTCCGGCCGGTGCTCGCCTCGCTGGCCGACCCGGCCGTCGGCGTTCCGCCCGAGGGCCCGGCACGTGAGCGCGTGCGCGAACTGCTCGCCGCCACCGCCGACATTCTCGACGCCGGGGCACGCGCCATCCGCCACGGCACCCCGCTCGCACTGCCGCCGCACGCGGTGGCCGCCCTCAGGAGCCCGGACACGGAAGCGATCCTCACGGGATCCGGATACCGGGCGGCGGAGAGGCTGCGGATTCTGCTCCAGGACGTGCTGGAGGCGGCCGGGGGCACCCAACGCGAGAAGAGGGCCGTCAGCGGGGGCGCCCCACCCCCGTACCGCGTGCGCCCCGGTCTCTTCCACCTGGTCCCCGCCTTCCTGCGCACCCTGCGCGGGGCACTGCGCCCCGGCTCCCCGATCGCCCGCCACGCGGCCCGCGTCTCGGTGGTCGTCGCCGTGGGGTACGCCCTCGGCGACGTGCTTCCCCTCGGACATGGCTACTGGGCCCCGCTGACCGCGGTCATGGTCATGCGTCCCGACTTCTCCCAGACCTACAGCCGTGCCGTCGCCCGATTCGGCGGCACCCTCGTCGGCGTGGTCCTCGCCACCGGCGTCGTCCGGCTGTGGCCCGCAGACCCGGTCGTCTCGGGTGCCCTCGCCGTACTTGCCGCCGCGTCGATGTACCTGATCAGGCGCACCGGACAGGTCGCGGCCCAGGCCTGTATCGCCGCGTACGTCGTCTTCCTGCTCGGCATGGCAGGCCAGCGGTGGACCCAGACCGTGCCCGAACGCGTCCTGCTCACGCTGGTCGGTGGTCTGCTCGCCATGCTGGCGTACGCGGTCTACCCGGCCTGGGAGACCCCGCGGCTGCGGGGCCGCCTGGCCGACTGGCTGGCCGCACAGGGCCGGTACGCCGCCGCCGTCATCCGCCGCTACGCCGAACCCGTGGGCACGAGCGCCCCCGATGTCCGCGAGGCCCTCCTCGGCTCGCGCACCGCACGCGCCGCCTGGCAGATGGCCGTGGACCGGGCCCGCAGCGAGCCGGTGCGCCACCGGGGGCTGTCCCGGACCGCTGCCGACCAGGCCGAGGACGCGCTCGCCGAGACGGGCCGCGTCGCCATGCTGCTGGAGGCCCACCTCCCGGACCGCGGCGCCGTCCCCGTCCCGGCCGCGGCCCGCTTCGCGGACACTCTGCGCACCGCGACGGAACAGGGCGCCAAAGCCGTACGGGGACGCCGTCCGCCGTCGTGGGACACCATGCGCGAGGCGCTCCGGGCGTGGGAAGCAGAGGAGGAAACGGGGGGCGACGATGTCTCCGGCGCGCTCGTCAGGCGAGGCGCGAGAATGATCCTTCGGTCCCTGGAGGACCTCACCGAGGCCCTCGACACGGCCGTGCCTTCGAAGGTGGCGGACGGAAACACACGGGAGTCCGCGCCCGCCGCACGGCCCGGACCCGCCGACGGACCACGGAAACCCGGGGGCTCCACCGCCCGTTGAGCTGGTGCCCCAGGTCAGGAGCCGAGGCTCGGCAGACCGCTCGGCAGCTTGCCGCCCTCGGACTTGGTGTACGTCTCCGCGCCGAGGCCGCCCTCCCACGTCACCTTCATGCTCGTGGAGTCCACGGAGTCGACCATGCCGGTTCCTCGGTCCTTGCTGCCGTTCGTGCAGTTGAGGTGGATCATCTGCATGCCCGTCTCCTCGCCGGCGGTCCCGCTGCACACGGTGCCGCCCGTCACGAAGAGCGCGGCCTGCTTACCGGTGATCACCAGCGCCACGGCCTTGCCGTCCTTCGTGGCCAGCCAACTGCCTTCCAGCTTCCCGGCCTTGGCGTCCGGTGCGCCGGAGCCGCCGCCGGTGTCCGCCGTAGCAGTGGACGTGGACGTGGGCGTGCTCGGTGTCGAGTCCGCGCCGTCCCCGGAGTCGCTGCTGCAACCGGTCAGCAGGAGCGCGGTCGAAACACCTGCGGCCGCGAGCGCGATGCGAGCCTGTCGGCGTGTGACATGGGTTGCCGAAGTCACTGGAGTCCCCCCAGGGTGCTGATGACGTCGTCCGGACGATCGCAGCAAGCTACCAGGAGGACGTGTGACGCCGGACGGCGTACGCGTGCCTCATGACCTTTACCCGGAGTGTGGAACACGAAGGCCGTCGTACGCGTCTCTTCCAAGAGCACGAAGGACCGGGCCGGGCGGCCCGGCGCAGTCGACGCTTCACCGGCGGTAGTCAGCACATGGTCAGGCGGTGGCCAAGCGACTGCAAAAGCTGTAACCGCGGGACCACCCCTCGTGCACGTGCATCTGCCCATGCAGATGCACGTGAACGACGTTATGATCCGGGTCAGTTGACTATTGCATCAATGGCCACACCAGCCACAGCACCATCCGGGGAGCGACCTGTGGACCACGACGTGTACGACGTGGACGACGTGTACAACGGCATGGCTGCGACCGAGCTGCACGGAGTGGCCTGGCAGAAGAGCCGGCACAGCAACTCACAGGGGGCGTGCGTGGAGTTCGCCCGGCTGCCCGGAGGGGACGTGGCGGTACGCAACTCCCGCTTCCCCGAGGGGCCCGCGCTGGTCTACACCCGCGCGGAGATCGAGGCGATGCTGCTGGGCATCAAGGACGGCGAGTTCGATCATCTGATCGTGTGAACCCGCGGAGGACGGCGGCGTCCTCAGAAAGCGTCGCGGGGTGTTTCCGTGCACACCGGTGTGGACGGCAGCCGGAACAGCGCCCAGACAGCCTTGCCGCTCAGCGTGCCCGCCAGTGGGTGCCAGCCCCAGCTGTCGGCGAACGAGTCCACCAGGAAAAGCCCGCGGCCCGACTCCGCGGAGAAGTCCTCCGAGTCGCCGGCGACCGGGCCCTGGTGGCTGGGGTCGCGCACAGCGCACACCAGGCGTGCGGTCCAACGCATCAGATGCAGCCGGACCGGCGGATCCTGGTCCTCCGCGAGCATGGTGGTCGCGGGAAGGGCGTGCCGTAGCGCGTTCGTCACGAGTTCGGAGACCACGAGGCAGACGTCGTCGAAGCGGTCGCCCACATCCCACTGGCCGAGCGTGCTGCGGGTGAACTGCCGTGCGTCGCGTACCGCTTCGAGGCGGGCGGGCAGGGCGCAGGAGGCGGCGCTGGACACGGCCGCGGGGTCGAGCGGCGGAAGTCCCTGCCGTAAGGGCTCGAGCATGGTCGATCCATTCGTCCCCATGCGAGGCACTCCCGGGTGTTCGCGGTCGTGGCGATGCAGCGGTGGCGCGGGACCATGGTTTCGGATGCGCCAAGCAGATGCAAGGGCAGATGCACGTGCACGCGCCGGAATTGGCCCTTGCCGTACAGCTTTCTGGCCGTTTCTTCTGCCAGTTTCTTCTCTCTTGCTCGCCCTTCCCGATCCTTTCCACGTGTCTCAACTTGACTGGTTCCTCTGTCTGTAACCGAACGAGTACTGCTCGAAGTGTTTTAGTGGCAGACTGCGCGGTCGAGGACGTTGGGGAGGCGGACGGAAGTGAGCGCTGGGGACTCGAGTGGGTCGGTGGTGCGGCGCATTCTGCTGGGATCCCATCTCAGGCGCCTGCGGGAGGCGCGCGGCATCACCAGAGAGGCGGCCGGCTACTCGATCCGGGCCTCGGAGTCGAAGATAAGCCGCATGGAGTTGGGACGGGTTAGCTTCAAGACGCGCGATGTCGAGGACCTGCTGACGTTGTACGGAATCACCGACGAGGCCGAACGAACCTCCCTGCTCTCCCTCGCCAAGGAGGCCAACGTCGCGGGGTGGTGGCACAGCTACTCGGACGTCCTGCCGAGCTGGTTCCCGACGTATGTCGGCCTGGAGGGTGCGGCGCACCTGATCCGGTTGTACGAGGTCCAGTTCGTGCACGGCCTGCTGCAGACCGAGGCGTACGCGCACGCGGTCGTGTCCCGGGGCATGAAGGGTGCAGACGCCGCCGACATCGACCGACGGGTGGCGCTGCGGCTGGAGCGGCAGAAGTGCCTGGTCTCGGAGAACGCCCCGGAGTTCCACGTGGTTCTCGACGAGGCCGCCCTGCGCCGCCCCTATGGCGACCGGGCGGTGATGCGCGGCCAGTTCCAGCATCTGATCGACGTCTCGGAGCATCCGAACGTACGACTTCAGGTCATGCCGTTCAGCTTCGGCGGACACTCGGGCGAGAGCGGCTCCTTCACGATCCTGAGCTTCTCCGAGTCCGACCTGTCCGACGTGGTCTACCTGGAACAGCTCACGAGCGCGCTCTACCTGGACAAGCGCGAGGACGTCAGCCAGTACGAAGTGGCGCTGAAGCAGCTGCAACAGGACAGCCTCGGGCCGGCCGAGAGCCGCGATCTGCTGCGGGGGCTGCTCCAGCTCTCCTGAGGATCACCTCTCCCGAGGGCCTTCACGAAGTGCCCCGAGACGATCTCCAACTCGCCCTGCACACAAGTACGATGACGTCCGATCAGGTCACGGCGTGATCACACGTGCGTGGAACGGGTGCCTGCTTCGGCTGCAAGGGATTGAGGGATCACATGTCGTCCTACTTCACCGATCTTGCTCAGCAGTACATCGGCGGCGAGTGGCGCCCGGGCAACGGCTCTTGGGACATCATCGACGTCAACCCGTACGACGGCGAGAAGCTGGCGTCGATCACGACGGCCACGGTCGACGAGGTCGACGAGGCGTATCGGGCCGCCGAGGCCGCCCAGAAGGAGTGGGCCGCCACCAACCCGTACCTCCGTCGCGCCGTGTTCGAGAAGGCGCTCAGGATCGTCGAGGACCGCGAGGCCGAGATCACCGACGTGATCATCGCCGAACTGGGCGGCACGCGCCTGAAGGCCGGCTTCGAGCTGCATCTCGTCAAGGAATTCCTGCGCGAGTCGATGCAGTGGGCGCTGCGTTCCGAGGGCAAGATCCTCCCGTCGCCGGTCGACGGCAAGGAGAACCGTCTCTACCGCGTGCCCGTCGGGGTCGTCGGCGTGATCAGCCCGTTCAACTTCCCCTTCTTCCTGTCGATCAAATCCGTCGCCCCGGCGCTGGCGCTCGGCAACGCGGTGGTTCTCAAGCCGCACCAGGACACGCCGATCCTCGGCGGCACTCTGATCGCGAAGATCTTCGAGGACGCGGGGCTGCCCGGCGGCCTGTTGAACGTCCTGGTCACGGACATAGCGGAGATCGGCGACGCGTTCCTCGAGCACCCGATTCCGAAGGTCATCTCCTTCACCGGTTCCGACAAGGTCGGCCGCCACGTCGCCACCGTCTGCGCCTCGCACTTCAAGCGGTACGTCCTCGAACTCGGCGGCAACAGCGCGCTGGTGGTGCTGGACGACGCGGACATCGACTACGCGGTCGACGCCGCCGTCTTCAGCCGGTACGTGCACCAGGGGCAGGTCTGCATGGCCGCCAACCGTGTCCTCGTGGACCGTTCGATCGCCGACGAGTTCACCGGGAAGTTCGTCGCCAAGGTGAAGTCGCTGAAGGTCGGGGACCCGCGCGACCCGCAGACGATCATCGGCCCGGTGATCAACTCGGCTCAGGCGAGCGCGGTGTCCGGCGTGGTCGAGCAGGCGATCGCCGAGGGCGCGACGGCGCTGGTGCACGGCACGACCACCGACAACCTGGTCGCTCCGTCCGTCCTGACGGATGTGCCCGCCGACTCCGCCCTGCTCGAGCAGGAGGTCTTCGGCCCGGTCTCCTTCCTCATCGCGTTCGACGGCCAGGAGGAGGCGGTCCGGATCGTCAACGAAACCCCGTACGGCCTCAGCGGCGCGGTCCACACGGGCGACATCGAGCGGGGCGTCGCCTTCGCCCGGCAGATCGACACGGGCATGTTCCACGTGAACGACGGCACGGTCCACGACGAGCCGCTGGTCCCCTTCGGCGGCCAGAAGCACTCGGGCATCGGCCGCCTGAACGGCGAGACGACGATCGAGGCGTTCACCTCGCAGAAGTGGATCTCGGTGCAGCACGGGCGGAGCCGCTTCCCGTTCTGAGTCTCCTGGGCGTGAAGGTCGGGCCGGCTCGGGCGCCGGCCCGAACTGCCCCGGCTCGGCCGAGGTCAGCCGTCGAAGGAGGCGGGCCATTGCGGCCAGCGTCTGACCTATATGACCCCTAGCGTCATGGTCGTCAGCGGGAGACCCGATGAACCCGACGAAAGGCGGCCGGTCGTGGTCACTCATGTGCGAGCCGAGGAACAGGGCGACGAGCGTGGCGCACTGCTGGCGTTCCTCGAGGAGCAACGCGGCGCGCTCCGACGGGCGGTGCTCGGGCTGACCGAGGAACAGGCCCGGATGCGCCCGAGCGCGAGCGAGTTGTCCCTCGGTGGGCTGGTCAAGCATGTTGCCGAGACCGAGCAGGGCTGGATCGCCCGGGCGCGTCAGGAGCCGCCGGCGGTCAAGCGCGACCAGTCGAACTGGCACGAGTGCTTCCTGCTCGGTGGCGACGAGACCGTCGCCTCGCAACTGGAGTACTGGGAGAAGGTCGCCGCTGGGACGGAGGCGTACGTCCGGTCGGTGCCGAGCCTCGACGACACCTTCCCGCTGCCGAACGACCCCTGGTTCCCGCCCGCCGAGCGCGTCTCGGTGCGCTGGCTGTGTCTGCACCTGATCCGGGAGACCGCCCGGCACGCCGGCCACGCCGACATCATCCGCGAGTCGCTGGACGGGAAGACGGCGTTCGAACTGGTGGACATGGAGCGGGCGGACTGAGTTCCGGCGAAGACCCGGAGCCCGTCGGTCCCGCCGGCCGTACGACGCGGTGGCGTCAGTGGTGGAAGCTCGTGGCCGCCACCTTGTCGCGGGTCAGCGGATGCTCCTGCCGCCGCAGGTCGGGCAGCAGTCGGGTCAGGTCGTCGACGAACAGATCGGCGAGGTCCGTCGAGAAGCCGTTGCGGCACACGATCCGCAGCACGGACAGATCCTGGCGGTTGGCCGGGAAGGTGTAGGCGGGTACCAGCCAGCCGTGCTCGCGCAGGCGCCGGGACACGTCGAAGACGTCGTACGCCGTCACGTCCGGTGCGGTCGTGAAGGCGAAGACCGGCAGTTCGTCGCCGCGGGTGAGGAGGCGGAAGTCGCCCAGCGCCTCCACCCGCTCGGCGAGCGTACGCGCGACGTTGCGCGTCGTCTGCTGGACCGCCCGGTAGCCGTCGCGGCCCAGTCGCAGGAACGTGTAGTACTGCGCGACGACCTGGGCCCCGGGCCGGGAGAAGTTCAGCGCGAACGTCGGCATGTCGCCGCCCAGGTAGTTGACCCGGAAGACGAGTTCCTCGGGGAGGGCCTCCCCGTCGCGCCACAGCACCCAGCCCACGCCCGGGTAGACCAGTCCGTACTTGTGGCCGGAGGTGTTGACCGACGCGATGCGCGGCAGCCGGAAGTCCCACACCAGGTCCTCGTCGAGGAACGGCGCGATCATCGCCCCGGACGCGCCGTCCACGTGCACGGGGATGTCCAGGCCCGTGCGCTCCTGAAGGGCGTCCAGCGCCGCGCACAGGTCGGCGATCGGCTCGTAGGACCCGTCGAACGTGGAGCCGAGGATGCCGACGACCCCGATCGTGTTCTCGTCGCACAGGTCGGCGGCGGCCTGCGGGTCCAGGTGGAACCGGTCGCCCTCCATGGGCACCTGACGTGCCTCGACCTCCCAGAAGTTGCAGAACTTCTCCCAGCAGACCTGGACGTTCACCCCCATGACCAGGTTCGGGCGGGCGTCCCTGGACGGGTAGCGGTCCGCGTTGCGCTGGGCCCAGCGCCGCTTCAGCGCCATCCCGGCGAGCATGCACGCCTCGCTGGAGCCGGTGGTCGAACAGCCCACGGCGGAATCGGGGTCCGGGGCGTTCCACAGGTGGGCGAGCATCGCCACACAGCGGCGCTCGAGTTCGGCGGTGCGCGGGTACTCGTCCTTGTCGATCATGTTCTTGTCGCGGCACTCGTTCATCAGCACCGTGGCCTGGTCCTCCATCCACGTGGTGACGAAGGTGGCGAGGTTCAGCCGCGAGTTGCCGTCCAGCATCAGTTCGTCATGGACCAGTTGGTACGCGGTCGAGGGCAGCCTGGGCCCCGAGGGCAGCCGGTTCTTGGGCGGCGCCTCGGTCATCTCCTCGACCGGGTTCGCCTCTCCGAAGAAGGGGTTGATCGACGTGGGGCGCTCGTCGTGCTTCCTCGGGCCTGTCTGGAGCGGCATGGTCTCTCGTCTCCCATCGCGTCGACGGTGCGTGCGGCTACCGTCTCACCGGACCCGCGGTCTCCACCGGTTCACGGCGTCCGGCGTTTCGCAGGAGTTCGGCTTGCACCTCACGTGGCGTGAGGCCCCAGCCTTGAGCGCGTACCCAGAAGGGAGCGGAAGTGAATTACTCGGTGGGACAGGTCGCCGGTTTCGCCGGAGTGACGGTGCGCACCCTGCATCACTACGACGAGATCGGCCTGCTCGTCCCGGGCGGGCGCAGCCACGCAGGTCACCGGCGCTACGACGACGACGACCTCGACCGGCTGCAGCAGATCCTGTTCTACCGGGAGCTCGGCTTTCCGCTCGACGAGGTCGCGGCGCTGCTCGACGACCCGGACGCGGACCCCCGCGCGCACCTGCGCCGGCAGCACGAACTGCTGAAGGTCCGGATCGAGCAGCTGCAGAAGATGGCCGCGGCCGTGGAGCAGGCCATGGAGGCACGAAGGATGGGCATCAATCTCACGCCCGAGGAGAGGTTCGAGGTGTTCGGGGACAAGGACCCCGATCAGTACGCCGAGGAGGCTGAGCAGCGCTGGGGCGGCACGGAGGCCTACGCCGAGTCGCAGCGCCGCGCCGCCCGCTACACCAAGGAGGACTGGAAGCGGCTGCAGGCCGAGGTCGACGACTGGAGCGAGCGCTACACCGCCCTGGTGGCCGCCGGTGAGCCCGCGGCCGGCCAGGCCGCCATGGACATGGCCGAGGAACACCGGCAGCACGTCAGCCGTTGGTTCTTCGAGGTTCCCTACGAGATGCACCAGTGCTTCGCGGAGATGTACGTCTCCGACGAGCGCTTCAAGGCGTACTACGACGCGATGCGCCCCGGACTCGCCGAGCATCTGCACGACGCGATCGTGGCCAACGCCGCCCGCCACGAGGGATGACGGTGAGGGGCGCCGGCCACGAGCCGGCGCCCCTCACCGGTCGGGCTACTGCTGGACGACGACCACGGCCGTCCCGTACGCGCACACCTCCGTGCCCACGTCGGCCGCCTCGGTCACGTCGAAGCGGAAAGCCAGCACCGCGTTGGCGCCACGCGCGCGTGCCTGCTCGATGAGCCGCTCCATGGCCTGGTTGCGGGTCTGCACCAGCGTCTTGGTGAGCCCCTTGAGCTCACCGCCGATCATCGACTTCAGTCCCGCGCCGATCTGGCTGCCCAGGTGCCGCGAGCGCACCGTCAGCCCGAAGACCTCGCCGACGACCTTTTCCACGCGGTAACCCGGTATGTCGTTCGTCGTCACGACCAGCACGTCCGACTGGGGGGTCTGCCCGCCGCCGTATTCCTCAATGCTCATGGTGGACAGCCTGGCACAGCCCGAACCGTGAGGCCCAGGGCCCTTCGGCACCCATGGAACCGGGGGGAGTACACCATCCGTTGATAGCTTTGTGCGGCAGAACCACGGAGGGCGGAACGCCGCCGTCCGTCCTCACCCCCTCAGGAGCCCGGAACCGTGACGACGCTTGCCCTCGGCCCGAGCTGGCTGGATCCGAACTATCTCCTCGACACGTGGGGTATCTGGGGCCTGCTCCTCATCGTGTTCGCCGAGTCCGGTCTGCTCGTCGGTTTCTTCCTGCCGGGCGACTCCCTGCTGTTCACCTGTGGACTGCTGATCACGTCGGATCAGTTGGACTTCCCGCTGTGGGGAGCCATCGCGTTGATCTGTCTCGCCGCGATCCTCGGCGACCAGGCCGGTTACATGTTCGGCAAGAAGGTCGGTCCCTCGCTCTTCAACCGCCCCGACTCCCGCCTGTTCAAGCAGGAGAACGTCACCAAGGCGCACGAGTTCTTCGAGAAGTACGGCCCCAAGTCCCTGGTCCTGGCCCGCTTCGTGCCCATCGTGCGTACGTTCACGCCGATCATCGCCGGCGTCAGCGGCATGCGGTACCGCTCGTTCCTGGTCTTCAACGTCATCGGCGGCGTCCTGTGGGGCGCGGGCGTGACCCTGCTCGGCTCCTGGCTGGGCAAGATCGACTTCGTCAAGAACCACATCGAGGCGATCCTCATCCTGATCGTCCTCGTCTCGGTGGTCCCGATCGCCATCGAGTTCCTGCGGGCGCGCTCGAAGGCCAAGAAGAACCCCACTCAGACGACGGAGCACCCGGGGGCCGCACCGGCCCCGGAGGCCTGGCAGCAGCCGTCCCCGTGGCAGCAGCCCCAGGTCATGGACGACGCGACGACCCAGTTGCGGCCGGTGGGACCGGCCGACCCGCAGCAGAACCAGGCGTACGGCGACCAGGGCCAGGGAGGCCACGCGCAGGGGCAGCAGCCCTACGGCCAGGACCAGTACGGACGCCAGCAGGCCTACGGTCAGGACCAGGCGGCGTACGGCCAGCAGCAGGCTTACGGCCAGCAGCAGGCTTACGACCGGAACCAGGCCTACGGCTACCAGCAGTACCCTCAGGGCTATCAGCAGCCCGACGGTTACCAGCAGCCCGACGGTTACCAGCAGCCCGACGGTTACCAGCAGCCCGACGGTTACCAGCAGCCCCAGCAGCCGTACGGCGCGGACCAGGACTACCAGGGATACGGTCGGCCCCAGCAGTACCCCGACGGCTACGACCAGGGCTACCGCGCCCAGTAGGGCGCGTCAAAGTCCTTGGGCTTCAGAAGCCCCGGGTGCGCTTGGCGGCCCGCCGGCCCTCGGCGGAGCCGCCCGGCACCTTCAGGAACAGCCGCGAGATCTCCGAGCCCAGGTTCACGCCGATGGCGATGGCCATCGCCAGCGACGCGGCCTTGGCCAGGGACACCAGGCCCTTGTCGACGCCGCCCTGCGCGATCGACAACAGCCCGAAGTAGGTCGCCGAACCGGGCAGCAGCGGCCCGATCGCCGCCGTGGTGTACGGCAGCGCGGACGCGAAACGGTAGCGCGACAGCAGCTGCCCGAACAGGCCCACCAGGCCCGCCGCGACCGCCGTGGAGGCGACCGGCGAGATATGGCCCGGATAGTGCATGGCGCCGAACACGCTCCAGGCGACGCCACCGTTGAGCGTCACCCACAGCACGGTGGAGCGTTCCTGCTGGAGCAGGATCGCGAAGGTCAGCGACAGGAGCATCGACGCCGCGATCTGCACGAGGGGTCGCTGGGTCGGGTTCAGCGCCGTGCCGGGGCTGAGTTCGGCGCCGAGCTTCACACCGAAGTACAGGACCACCAGGACGCCGATGACGATGCCGGCGAAGAAGTACATGACCTCCAGCAGGCGCGCCGCCGCGGTGATGTAGAAGCCGGTCAATCCATCCTGCACGCCCGCCACCAGGGCCCGTCCGGGCAGCAGCGCGAAGAGCCCACCGGTGATCACCGCGGACGCCTTCACGTCCACATTGGCGACCGTCAGCGCGACGCCGATCGCGGCCGGGGGCATCGCGGCCACCGTGAACTGGTAGAACTCCGGCAGTCCACGCCCGGCGCACAGCCACGCCAGCCGGTCGCCGAGCATCGCGCCGAGCGCCGCGGCGAAGAAGACGATGACGTCACCGCCGACGAGCACGGAGGCCGCGCCGGCGAGCAGCCCGCTCGCCGCGGTCAGGACCCAGCCGGGATAGGGGTGCCGGTTACGGCGTATCGCGGCGAGCCGCCGGTAGGCCTCCTCAAGGGAGACATGGGTCTCCGGATCGCTCAGGTCGTCCACGAGCCGGTACACGGTCGCCAGACGCGTGTAGTCCGTGCCGCGGCGGCGTACCGTCCGGGAGGCCGTCACCGGGTCGTCGACCAGGGACGGCTGGTACGAGATGGACAGCAGGGTGAAGGTGGCGGTCGGCTCGCAGCGGTCGAGGCCGTAGGAGTGGCAGACCGCGAACATCGCGGCCTCCACGTCCTCGGCACCCTCGCCGCCCGCCAGCAGCAGTTCGCCGATACGGAGGGTCAGGTCGAGCACGCGCGGCACGGCCGGACCCGCCTCGTCGGCCTTCACGGGCTCCGGGGCGGGCCGCTCGGCCACCGGCATGCGCAGCATCGTGCGCATCCGGTCCTGCCAGGGCGCCTCCGCGGCCAGCCGGACCGCGGGGGTCCCGGTGGCCGGTGTGAACGCGTGCGGGGCCCTGCCCGCGCTGTAGGTGTTCGGCCGGCTGAACGCCGACCCCTCCGACTCCGCGGCGGGCGGCGGCGAGACCTCCAGCCCCTTGGGGACGGCGAACTCCGACGTCGTCTCGGGCTCGACACCCGCCGCCGGTGCCACGTCGAGCCCTGCGGGAACGGCGAACTCGGAGGTCGTCGAGGACTCGCTCTCACCCCTCACCTGGGGCGGATACGCGCTCCTCGCCTCGTCCGACCGTGGCTTGCGGTCTTCCGTGTCCGGCTGCGCCACCAGTTCCGCCTCACTTCTCCTTGCGTGTGTTCTCCCGTACGTACCTCCCGTACGCCCCAGTATGCGCACCGGCACGAAAACGGGCCGCGTCGCCCCCGGGAGGGTGACGCGGCCCGCGAGAGGGCGAGGCGGGTCAGTGACCGCCGTGCTCCTCGAAACGCTTGTACGAACGCTCGATCTCGGCCTCCGCGTCCGTGCGACCCACCCAGTCGGCGCCCTCGACGGACTTGCCGGGCTCGAGGTCCTTGTAGACCTCGAAGAAGTGCTGGATCTCCAGGCGGTCGAACTCGGAGACGTGGTGGATGTCGCGCAGGTGCTCCACCCGCGGGTCCGACGCCGGCACGCACAGCAGCTTGTCGTCGCCACCCGCCTCGTCCGTCATCCGGAACATGCCGATGGCGCGGCACTTGATCAGGCAGCCGGGGAAGGTCGGCTCCTCCAGGATGACGAGCGCGTCCAGCGGGTCGCCGTCCTCGCCGAGGGTGTTCTCGACGAAGCCGTAGTCCGCCGGGTAGCTGGTCGAGGTGAAAAGTCGACGGTCAAGGCGGATACGACCGGTCTCGTGGTCCACCTCGTACTTGTTCCGCGAACCCTTCGGGATCTCGATCGTGACGTCGAATTCCACCGGTGGCTCCTCCATGATCAGCACATAGTTCTGGTGATTAAGTGTCCCTCACGCAGATGTGTGGTCGCGAAAGGGGCTGGTGGTCGTGCCGGAGCTGAGGGCTTGGCGGGCCGCCAGGCCGCATCTTGTGCGCGTCAAGCAGGCCGTGGTGCCGCGCCTGGTTCGGGCGGCCCGAACCGTGAAACCCCGTGCGGTACGGGTCACCGAGGCGGTGAGGCCGCGCGTGACACGACTCACCGGAGTGGTGAAACCGCACGCCGCGCGGGTCGCACGCGCCGTGCGCCCGCGTTCCGGGAGGCTCACGACCCCGCAGTTGACGGCCGTCGCCGCCACAGTGGGCCTGGCACTCGCGGCCGGGGCTGCGACCGCCGCCGGTCCCTGGGACTCCGTCGGCCAGCGTACGGCCGAGCGCGACCGGGCCGAAGCGTGGGGCCGCGAGGGTGGCGCAGATCACGGCGGCAATTCCGGCACGACGCCCGAGGCACCCGCGCCCGCGCCGAGCGCCGCGTCCGTGCTGACCGCCCTCGGCGCCGTCAGGGACACCACCGGATCCGCCCCGGCCGGGCGAGCCCTGGCCGGTGTCCTCGACCCACTCCTGCGTGACGCCTCCCTCGGGTCCCGGCGCGCCGCCGTGGTCGTCGACGTGGCCACCGGCAGACGCCTGTACGGCAAGGGCGCGGACGACGCGCTGACCCCCGCATCCACCACGAAGATCGCAACGGCCGTCGCAGTGCTCTCCGCGGCCGGTCCCGACCACCGTTTCACCACGCGCGCGGTCCTGGAGCCGGGCACCGACAGGCTCGTGCTCGTCGGGGGCGGCGATCCGACCCTGACCGCCCGTAAGAAGGCAGGGGGAGGATGGGCGAGCCTGCGCACCCTTGCCGACGAGACCGCCACCGCCCTGAAGAAGCGGCACCTGGGCTCCGTGTCGCTCTCCTACGACACTTCCCTGTTCACGGGCGAGGCACTGCACCCCATCGGGGTCAACCCCAACCTCGCCCTGATCACCGCGCTGACGGCCGACGAGGGCCGCACGGACGACTCCACGAGCGGCCCGGCCGGGCGTGTCGCGGACCCGGCGGCGGACACGGCCCGCACCTTCGGCAACCTGCTCCGGAGCCACGGGATCAAGGTCTCGGCACCCGGTTCGGCGAAGGCCACGCCTCGCGCGCGGACCGTGGCCTCGGTCCAGTCGCCGCCCCTGTCCGCCGTGGTCGAGCGAATGCTCACCACCAGCGACAACGACATCGCCGAGGTCCTCGCCCGCCAGACCGCGCTCGTCACCGGCGGCCGACCGAGCTTCGACGGGGGCGCGGCCGCGATCGCCACCCAGCTCAGAAGGCTCGGCCTTCCGCTCACCGGCGCGCGGTTCCGCGACGGCAGCGGCCTGAACCGCGAGGACAGGATCACGGCCGACCTGCTGACGGCCCTGCTGGCCACCGCGGGCTCCCCCTCCCATCCCGAGCTGCGTACGGTCCTGACGGGCCTGCCGGTGGCCGGTTTCACGGGCACCCTCAGCGACCGCTACGACAACGCCGCCGAGCGCTCCGGCATCGGCGTGGTACGCGCCAAGACGGGTTCCCTGACGGGCGTCAACACCCTCGCCGGCACCGTGGTCGACACCGAGGGCCGCCTGCTGGCCTTCGCCTTCCTGACGGACGGTTCGATGAACCAGACGACCGCCAGGGCGGCTCTGGACCGCATGGCGGCGGCGCTGGCGGGCTGCGGCTGCCGGTGACAGCGGCACCCCGGGCCCCGTATCCGGGGTGCGATCCGGTGTCGCACCCCTCACCGCACCCGCGCACGACCACGTACCGTTGACGCATGACGAGCATCGGTGGTGCCGAGATGGTCGACTGGAATCTCGCGGTGGCGACCGCGACCCGGCTCCTGCGGCCGGGCCCCGAGGTGAGCCGCGACGAGGCCAGGGCCGTCGTCGCGGAGCTGCGTCGGCACGCGAAGGCCTCGGAGGAGCACGTCCGGGGCTTTACTCGTATGGGCGAACACGGCGCGCACGACACTCCGGTCCTCGTCGTCGACCGCCCCGGCTGGGTGCGGGCGAACGTCGCCGGGTTCCGGGAGATCCTCAGGCCCCTCCTCGACAAGATGCAGCAACGACGCGGGAGCACCCCCGGCGCAGCCGTCCTCGGTTCCGTGGGCGGCAAGGTCACCGGCGTGGAGCTGGGCATGCTCCTGTCGTTCCTGGCCTCAAGGGTCCTCGGCCAGTACGAGACCTTCGCCCCGGCCACCCGCGACCTCCCGGCCGGTGCGAACGGCGGCGGTCGTCTCCTGCTGGTGGCGCCGAACATCGTCCACGTGGAGCGCGAACTCGACGTTCACCCCCACGACTTCCGGCTCTGGGTCTGCCTGCACGAGGAGACGCACCGTACGCAGTTCACCGCGGTGCCCTGGCTGCGCGACCACCTGGAGGGCGAGATCCAGTCCTTCCTGGCGGAGACCGACATCGACCCCATGACCGTCCTGGAGCGCGTCAGGGAAGCCGTCCAGTCGCTCGTCGGCGGCCGCCCGGAGGGCGAGGAGGGCGATGACGGCCACTCCCTCGTGGAACTCGTGCAGACGCCGGCCCAGCGGGAGATCCTCGGCCGGCTGACCGCGGTGATGTCCCTCCTGGAAGGGCACGCCGACTTCGTGATGGACGGTGTCGGTCCGGACGTCGTCCCGTCCGTCTCCGAGATCCGCGAGAAGTTCCAGCAGCGCCGGGCCAGGGGTGCCTCCCGCCTCGACCTCGCCCTGCGCAAACTGCTGGGTCTGGACGCCAAGCTCAGGCAGTACCGCGACGGCGAGCGGTTCGTACGGGCGGTCGTCGAGCAGGTCGGCATGGACGGCTTCAACCATGTCTGGACCTCCCCGAACACCCTCCCGACGAAGGCGGAGATCGCCAAACCGGCGGACTGGGTCGCGCGGGTGCACCGCAAGGCGGAGTCGTGAGCCCGCGCGAGCGCCGTGAAACGAGTCCGGCCGTCGGCAGCAGAACGCCCCGCCAATCACTCGTCCGAGGGACCGTGAGTCATGGATAGGCGTGCGATGCTCGGGGAACGGCCCGTCTCTGTCACCATCGAAACACTCTGAGTGACCGCATCGGGCTCACCCCCCGAAAAAACTTCATGAAGGGAACCGGACATGGGTCCCCATCCTGCGGTCGCGGCGATACGCCTGGCGGTCCGCCGCGTCCTCCACGACATCCTCATCGAGCAGACAACCGACCGGAAAGCCCGCGAGCGCCCCTCCACGCCGCTCGTGCTCGTGGCGTGCTCCGGTGGCGCCGACTCCATGGCGCTCGCCTCCGCCCTCGCGTTCGAGGCCCCCAAACTGGGCATCCGCGCCGGCGGTATCACCGTCGACCACGGACTGCAGCCCGGCTCCGACCTGCGCGCCGAAGAAGTGGTGCTGCGCCTTCGCTCCCTCGCCCTGGCCCCGGCCGAGTCCGTCGCCGTTTCTGTCGGCCGCGCGGGAGGCCCTGAAGCAGCCGCCCGTGACGCGCGCTACGGCGCCCTGGACGCCGCCGCCGAACGCCATGGCGCCGCCGCCGTCCTCCTCGGGCACACCCGCGACGACCAGGCCGAGACCGTCCTGCTCGGCCTCGCCCGCGGCTCCGGCATCCGCTCCCTGTCCGGAATGGCCGCGGTCTCGGGGGCCGGCGGCCGTTACCGCCGCCCCTTCCTGCACCTCGACCGGCAGACCGCACGCAGGGCCTGCATGGTCCAGTCCCTGCCCGTCTGGGACGACCCGCACAACACCGACCCCGCCTACACGCGCTCCCGGCTGCGCCACGAGGGCCTGCCCGCCCTCGAGAAGGCGCTCGGCAGGGGCGTCGTCGAGGCCCTCGCCCGCACGGCGCAGCTCTCCCGTGACGACGCCGACGCCCTCGACGCCTGGGCCGGTCAGGCCGAGACCTCCGTGCGCGACGCCTCCGGCCTGCTGGAATGCGCCAAGCTCTACGTTCTGCCCCCCGCCGTGCGCCGCCGGATCCTGCGGCGCGCCGCCATTGAGGCCGGTGCTCCGGCGGGCTCGCTCTTCGCCCGCCACATCGAGGAAGTCGACCGGCTGATCACCGGCTGGCGCGGTCAGGGAGCCATCAATCTCCCGGGCAAAGTCGTCGCCCAGCGGCAGGGTGGCAGACTTGTGATTCGGCAAGGCTGACAGCGCGCCTCCGGAGGGAGGCGCCCGGTCCCCCTCCGGGGAGGGACCGGTCAGCCACGCGAGCGAGCCGAAGGGCCGCGCCGCCGTCGCAAGGGACGGTGCGCGGGCGTGGGGTGTGGCCGGACACGGCCGCCGTCGCGCGGTCGTCCGGGTACGGGCGACCGCGGAGAGCGGCACCCCGGAGGCGAGCGAGCAACAAGTGCGGGACGACCGAAAGTGATGCGGGTGGACGCGAAAGACATGGGTGCCGACCTCGAGAAGGTGCTCATCACCAAGGATGAGATCGACGCCAAGCTGGCCGAACTGGCCGCGAAGGTCGACGCGGAGTACGCGGGCAAGGACCTGCTGATCGTCGGTGTCCTCAAGGGCGCGGTGATGGTCATGGCCGACCTCGCCCGGGCCCTGTCCACCCCCGTCACCATGGACTGGATGGCGGTGTCCTCCTATGGCGCGGGCACCCAGTCCTCCGGCGTCGTGCGGATCCTCAAGGACCTCGACACCGACATCAAGGGCAGGCACGTCCTCATCGTCGAGGACATCATCGACTCCGGCCTGACCCTGTCCTGGCTGATCTCCAACCTCGGCTCCCGCGAGCCCGCCTCCCTCAAGGTGTGCACGCTGCTGCGCAAGCCTGAGGCCGCGAAGGTCGCCATCGACGTCGAGTGGGTCGGGTTCGACATCCCCAACGAGTTCGTCGTGGGCTACGGCCTCGACTATGCCGAGAAGTACCGCAACCTTCCGTTCGTCGGTACGCTCGCGCCCCACGTCTACGGCGGCTGACCCCTCCCCGGGTTCGGCCGACGGCCGAACCCGGGATCCCGGTCCTCGCAAGACGTTCGGGAACCTCAGCGGGTTTCGCGCCGTTGAGAGGATGCGTGGGCGGTATCGCGGGCAGTCCCCTGCGGCTATGGGCGACAATCCTGGGGTACCGTCAGAAGAACTGTCTTTATCAAACTCACTATGGCAGGAGGGACGGGGCGGCACCGCTCCGTATGGATGGACGTGAAGCGATACTTCCGTGGGCCGGTCATGTGGATCGTGCTGGCCGTCCTCGCCGTGGTCGTGTTGATGCAGGTCGTCGGCTCTTCCGGCGGCTACAAGACGGTGGACACCGGCCAGGTCGTGGCGGCGATCAATGCCAACAAGGTCAAGTCGGCCAAGCTGACCACCGGCGACGAGCAGGTCGTCAAGGTCTCGCTCAAGGACGGCGAGAAGGTCGATGGCAGCTCCAAGATCCAGGCGAGCTACATCGGCGACCAGGGCGTGAACCTGGCCAACACCCTGCAGGACAAGTACCAGCACAAGCAGATCCCCGACGGCTACACGGTGTCGCCGTCCAAGCAGAATCCCTTCGTCGGGATCCTGCTCTCCCTGCTGCCCTTCGTTCTCATCGTGGTCGTCTTCCTGTTCCTGATGAACCAGATGCAGGGCGGCGGCTCCCGGGTCATGAACTTCGGGAAGTCCAAGGCGAAGCTCATCACCAAGGACACTCCGAAGACGACGTTCGCTGACGTCGCCGGCTCGGACGAGGCGGTCGAGGAGCTCCACGAGATCAAGGAGTTCCTCCAGGAGCCGGCCAAGTTCCAGGCCGTCGGCGCCAAGATCCCCAAGGGTGTGCTCCTGTACGGGCCTCCCGGTACGGGCAAGACGCTGCTGGCGCGCGCGGTGGCCGGCGAGGCGGGCGTCCCCTTCTACTCGATCTCGGGTTCCGACTTCGTCGAGATGTTCGTCGGTGTCGGTGCCTCCCGGGTCCGTGACCTGTTCGAGCAGGCCAAGGCGAATGCCCCGGCCATCGTCTTCGTCGACGAGATCGACGCGGTCGGCCGTCATCGCGGCGCGGGCCTCGGCGGTGGTCACGACGAGCGCGAGCAGACCCTGAACCAGCTGCTCGTCGAGATGGACGGCTTCGACGTCAAGGGCGGCGTGATCCTCATCGCCGCCACCAACCGCCCCGACATCCTCGACCCGGCCCTCCTGCGCCCCGGCCGCTTCGACCGCCAGATCGCGGTCGACCGCCCGGACATGCAGGGCCGTCTGGAGATCCTCAAGGTTCACCAGAAGGGCAAGCCGGTCGCCCCGGACGTCGACCTGTCGGCGGTCGCCCGCCGCACCCCCGGCTTCACGGGTGCCGATCTCTCCAACGTCCTGAACGAGGCCGCGCTGCTCACGGCCCGCAGCGACCAGAAGCTGATCGACAACAAGATGCTGGACGAGGCGATCGACCGCGTGGTCGCCGGCCCGCAGAAGCGGACCCGGATCATGTCGGACAAGGAGAAGAAGATCACCGCGTACCACGAGGGCGGCCACGCCCTGGTCGCGGCGGCCTCGCCGAACTCCGACCCGGTCCACAAGATCACGATCCTGTCCCGCGGCCGCGCACTCGGCTACACGATGGTGCTCCCGGACGAGGACAAGTACTCGACCACGCGCAACGAGATGCTCGACCAGCTCGCCTACATGCTGGGTGGTCGCGCGGCCGAGGAACTGGTCTTCCACGACCCGACGACCGGCGCCGCGAACGACATCGAGAAGGCCACGGCCACGGCTCGCGCCATGGTCACGCAGTACGGCATGACCGAGCGCCTCGGCGCGATCAAGTTCGGCGGTGACAACACCGAGCCGTTCCTCGGACGTGAGATGGCTCACCAGCGCGACTACTCGGAAGAGGTCGCGGCGCTCGTCGACGAAGAGGTCAAGAAGCTCATCGAGAACGCGCACAACGAGGCCTGGGAGATCCTGGTCGAGAACCGCGACGTCCTCGACAACCTGGTGCTCCAGCTGCTGGAGAAGGAGACGCTGGGCAAGGAGGAGATCGCCGAGGTCTTCGCCCCCATCGTCAAGCGCCCGCCGCGGCCCGCCTGGACCGGCTCCTCCCGCCGTGCGCCCTCCACTCGCCCGCCGGTGCTCTCCCCGAAGGAGCTGGCACTGACGAACGGAGCGAACGGCGCGACCCCGACGCTCGCCAAGGCGACGGACGCCGCCCCCGCCACGGACGCGGTTCCGGAGGACCGCCGGGAGAGCTGAGTCAGGTCTCACAGGGCCCGGAATTTCTGCCGCGCCCCCTGGGCTCTAGCCTGGGGGGCGCGGCATTTCCGTAGGCCGCGCATGAGACGCGTGATCCGTAAGGCGCAGGAGCGAGGCATCAGATGACCGACCCGGTGACACTGGACGGCGAGGGCACGATCGGCGAGTTCGACGAGAAGCGCGCGGAGAACGCCGTACGAGAACTGCTCATCGCGGTCGGGGAGGACCCGGACCGAGAGGGGTTGCGCGAGACACCGGGGAGGGTGGCGCGTGCGTATCGGGAACTCCTGGCGGGGCTCAGGCAGCAGCCCGAGGATGTCCTGACGACGACGTTCGATCTCGGTCACGACGAGATGGTTCTGGTCAAGGACATCGAGATCGTCAGCCTGTGCGAACACCATCTCCTGCCGTTCCACGGCGTGGCCCATGTCGGGTACATCCCCGCCGAAAGCGGGAAGATCACCGGCTTGTCGAAGCTGGCGAGGCTCGTCGACGTATTCGCTCGTCGTCCCCAGGTCCAGGAGCGGCTCACCACGCAGATCGCCGACTCGCTGATGCGCATCCTCGAGGCGCGCGGCGCCATCGTGGTCATCGAGGCGGAGCACATGTGCATGTCCGTACGCGGCATCCGTAAGCCCGGCGCCAAGACGACGACGTCGGCTGTGCGCGGTCAGCTCCGGGACGCCACGACCCGGGCCGAGGCGATGAGCCTGATACTGGCGCGCTGACCCGAGTCGTTCACCTGGCCGACGGCGCCGTGCCGCCGTTGTGTTCGTTGTGCTCGTCGTCTTCCGGGAGCTTGCAGACTCGTTCCAGGAAGAGTGCCGCCACTATCACCGCGATGGCTGCCAGGACCGAGAAGCCGGCGTAGATGGCCTGGTCGCGGCGGCTGGGGAGGTCCAGGGACTCCAGGAGAACGACGCCCGTGCCGCCGTACAGGCCGGCGACCAGAGCCGCGACCAGGGCGCTGGCCTGGCCGAAGACGACGGCGCGGGCCGCCATCAGCGGGTCGACCCCCTTGGCGTCGGCGCGGCGCTCCCGCTGGGCCTTGAGGCGGGAGCGGAGGGAGAGCGCCGTGGCCAGCAGGACCACGGCGATCAGGGCGAGGACGACGGGTGCGGCCAGGGGAACGCTGGGCAGCGAGCCCACCGCGTTCCACAGGCGGGCGCCCGCCCAGGACAGCACTCCGGCCACCACGAACACCGCTGCCAGTGTCCGGATGCGCAGCTCTTTCACGATGTCCCTTCGTCGGCCCGGCCGCGGGGGCCGCGCATGGTCATGGGCCGGGGAGATCCCGGCCCGGTAGACCTTAACGACTACTCGGGCAGCCGGAGTTCCAGATCGGGGCGGGGCGTGACACCGGCGCGGGTGACGGCGGCGAGCAGGTCGGCCACCGAGCCGTGGCCGGGGAGCTGTGCCTCGGGGTCCAGGTCGTACCACGGCGCGAGGACGAAGGCCCGCTCATGGGCGCGCGGGTGGGGCAGCGTCAGCGCCGGGTCGTCGGAGAGGACACCCGCGTACGTGACGATGTCCATGTCGAGCGTGCGCGCGCCCCACCGCTCGTCCCGCACCCGGTGGAAGGCCTCTTCCACGGCGTGCGCCCGCTCCAGGAGCGACGAGGGGGGCAAGGTCGTCTTCACGACGACCACGGCGTTGAAGTAGGACGGCTGGCTGCCCGGCGCCACGCCCCAAGGCTCCGTCTCGTACACCGGCGAGACGGCCTTGACGCGGACGCCCGGGGTGTCCTCCAGGGCGTCGATGGCGCCCTGGAGCGTCTCCAGGCGGTTGCCCAGGTTCGACCCCAGTGAGATCACCGCGCGCTTGGGGTTCTGCAGGGTCGAGTCTGCGGCGTCGACCCGCTCCACCACGGAGGCGGGTACCGGCTGTACGGTCGGGTCGCCCTGACCTTCGGCGAAGAAAGCTGTCATGCTCGGCTCCGGGTGATGGTGACGGTCACGTCGTCGAAGGGGACCGTGATCGGTGCTTCCGGTTTGTGGACGCACACCTCGACCTCCTTGACCGGGGCGTGCTTCAGGCAGGAGAGGGCGATGCGCTCGGCGAGCGTCTCGATGAGGTCGACGGGCTCTCCTTCGACGAGTGCCACGACCTCCTCCGCCACGACTCCGTAGTGCACGGTCTTCGTCAGGTCGTCGGTGGCCGCGGCCGGCCGGGTGTCCAGGCCCAGGACGAGGTCCACGACGAAGGTCTGGCCCTCCTCGCGTTCCTCGGGGAACACCCCGTGGTGTCCTCGGGCCTTCAGGCCGCGCAGCGCGACACGATCCACGCGAATCACTCCTGCAATCGTCGGTAGCGGCGGGTACTCACCGAGCGCGGTCGGAACACCACCTCGGACGAATCTACCTGCGAGCACTGACAGCGATAGCCCCCGGAGGCATATGCCGACAAGACGGCCACGACGGTTCATCGGGCGTTTTCCCGGTGAACACGATGGCTCACGGGGAGGCGGCCGCACATACCCATGGGTAGGTGATTCCGGCCACTTCGGGGGAGAGGCCGCCCGCCCGCTCAGGAGGGGAAGTCCTCATCCTCGTCTTCGTCACCGGACTCGGCCAGGACGGGGGAGGCGTGGTGTGCCCAGAGCTTCCAGCCGTCCGAGGTGCGCTGGAACACGTTCGTGGCGACCACCAGTTGACCGACGAGCGGGCCCAGCTCGTCGCTGTCGTCGGGGGCGGGGCCACCGCTGAGGATGTTCTCGGTGCAGGTCACCAGCGCGGTGTCACCGGTCACGGAGACGTGCACGTCGGTGAGGAAGAACTGGATGTAGTCGGTGTTCGCCATGATCAGCGCGTACGACCGGAGGACCTCGCCGCGGCCGGTCAGGGCGGGCCAGCCAGGGTGGACGCAGGAGATCACGCCGGTGTCGGCCGGGTCGTGGTACTCCTCGTCGACACCCAGGTCGGAGGGCGTCAGCCAGAGTGCGGACAGCGCCTCGAAGTCGCCTTGCTCCATGGCCTCGTAGAAGGCGGTGTTGGCCTGTTCGACCTGTTCGACGTCGGTGTGGGCAGCGCTCACCGCGCTCCTTCGATGGCGCGTGCGACGCGCACCGCGTCCGCTGTCGCGTGCACCTCGTGTACGCGTACGGCCCACGCGCCGGCCTGTGCGGCGAGTGCGGAGACGGCGGCCGTGGCGGCGTCGCGTTCCCGCGCGGGTGGTGGTGAGCCGTCCGGACCGGCCAGTACGCGTCCCAGGAAGCGCTTGCGGGAGGCCGCGACCAGCAGTGGGTGGCCCAGGGCGTGCAGGCGGTCGAGGTGGGCGAGGAGCGCCAGGTCGTGCTCGGCCTCCTTGGAGAAGCCGAGGCCGGGGTCGACGACGATCCGGTCGGGGGCGATGCCGCCCTCAAGCACTGCCTCCACGCGTGCGTGCAGTTCGCCGACGACTTCGGCGACGACGTCCTCGTAGACGCCCTTGACGCCGTCTCCCTGCAGGATGCCGCGCCAGTGCATGACCACGAAGGGGGCGTCGGCCGCCGCGACGACCGGGATCATCGCGGGGTCGGCGAGGCCGCCGCTGACGTCGTTGACGAGGGCGGCGCCGGCGGCGAGGGCCTGTTCGGCGACGGAGGCGCGCATGGTGTCGACGGAGATCGTGACACCCTCGGAGGCGAGGCCGCGGACGACGGGGACGACACGCCGGAGCTCCTCGGCCTCGTCGACGCGGGTGGCGCCGGGGCGGGTGGACTCGCCGCCTACGTCGATGAGGTCGGCGCCCTCGGCGACCAGATCGAGGCCGTGCTTGACGGCGGCGGTGGTGTCGAACCAGCGGCCGCCGTCGGAGAAGGAGTCGGGGGTGACGTTGACGACCCCCATGACCGCGCAGCGGTCCCATGTCGGAAGGCCTGCCACGTGGCCCCGCCCGGTCTTCGTGCTCATGTGTTCAGCGTAGGCCCCCGCCGGTCCCGCACCCGGCTCGCGGGGTGGGGCAGCGGAGCCGGGGCCTGACGGAGGCCCCGGCTGTGCACGGCAGGGAAGCGGGTTGTGGACCGCCCCGCTTCCGTCAGGCCCTGATCGTGGCTTCCATCCCCCGTTCCGCTCGCCCGTGCGCGCACGGCCGGGCGGAACGGGACCTGCGGCGCAGGAAGCGCGGGAGCGCCAGGTTCACGAAGCCCTCCGCCTGCATGGCCGCCAGCCCGATGCGCGGGAGGTCGCGGGAGGACGCGTAGACCACGAAGCGCGGCTCCCAGCGGGGCTGGAACTTCGCGTTGAACTTGTACAGCGACTCGATCTGGAACCAGCGGGAGAGGAAGAGCAGCAGGCCCCGCCACGCCCGCAGCACCGGGCCCGCGCCGATCTTCTCGCCGCGTGCCAGCGCCGAGCGGAAATTCGCGAAGTTCAGCGAGACGTGTTCGATGCCGAACTTCGGGGCGGCCTGGAGCGCGGCCACGATCAGCAGTTCGTTCATGCCCGGGTCCGCCGAGCGGTCGCGGCGCATCAGGTCCAGGGAGACCCCGTTCGTGCCCCACGGAACGAAGTGCAGCACGGCTTTCAGGTCGCCGTAAGGGCCCGCTTCCGCCGTGCCCTGCCCGTCCATCCGGTGGGCCGTGGCGATCAGGCAGTCACCGTCGGCCGGGTCGCCGAGGCGGCCGAGCGCCATGGAGAAGCCGCGCTCGGTGTCTGTACCGCGCCACTCCTCGGCGGCGTGCCGTATGCGTTCCAGCTCGCCCTCGCCGAGGTCACGGATGCGCCGTACCCGGGTTTCGTATCCCGCGCGCTCGATGCGCTTCACCATCTGGCGCACGTTGCGCATCGCGCGCCCGGTGAGCGAGAAATCCGCTACGTCCACCACCGCCTCGTCGCCCAGCTCGAGGGCGTCCAGGCCGGTCTCGCGGGTCCACACCTCGCCGCCCGTCTCCGAGCAGCCCAGGACCGCCGGTGTCCAGGAGTGGGACTTCGCCTCGTCCATGAAGCGCTCGATGGCGCCGGGCCACGCCTCCACGTCACCGATCGGGTCGCCGCTGGCCAGCATCACGCCTGACACGACGCGGTACGTCACCGCCGCCTTGCCGCTCGGCGAGAAGACGACCGCCTTGTCCCGGCGGAGCGCGAAGTGGCCGAGGGAGTCCCGGCTGCCGTGCTTCTCCAGCAGGGCGCGCAGGTGGGCCTCGTCCTGCTCGGTGAGCTGGGCGGCCGGGTGCTCGGGGCGGAAGGCGAGGTAGATCGTCGTGACCGCGGTCAGCAGGCCGAGTGCGCCGAGCGAGAAGCCCACGGTCCAGGAGGTGTTGCCGGTGTAGTCGACCGGGCCCTCGAAACCGAAGAGGCCGTACAGGACGTGCGCGATGCGGTCGGACAGGCTCGGGTCGCCGACCACGCGGTGCGGGTGGACGCTGACGATGATCAGGCCGAGGCCCAGCGAACTCGCGCCCATGAGGACGAAGTTGGCGAGCGCCCGCCAGCGGCTGCGTGGATCGGGCAGGGCCGCGAACTCACTGCGGTGGCGCACCAGCGGCAGCAGCAGCGCCAACGAGATGAGTGCGCCGATGACCGAGTGGCGGTAGGCGAACTGCGCCACCGCACCCGCCGGAAGGAGCACCACGGCGGCGCGCCAGGCCCGGCGCTTGCGCCGCCGCAGCCCGTGCGCGAGGAGCAGCAGCAGGATGCCGGTGCTCAGCGACAGGGCCGCCGCGAAGGGGCCGAGCGCACCGGGCAGGACCTCGGCCATGCGGTGCATACGGCTGTGCCGGAAGCGAGGGAACACACCCGCCGTGATGTCCAGGACACCTACGAGCGTGCACGCCCTGGCGACCAGCGCAGGGACGACCTCTGGGCGCGGGCCGTGGAGTATGCGCCGCACTGCACGCGGCCGCTCCGGAACCTCACCCGACTTTTCCCCATCTATCCTGACAGACATCGCGTTCCGTAGTTCTTCGAGAGACCTTGAGCCTGGTGCCGATTGGGGCATCCGGCGACATTGCGCCCTCTAGGACGGTGTCTCGGGGAGAGAGGTTCACTCCCCATCACAAAGCCGTTTCAAAGCCGAAGAAAAGTCCGGGACAAACCCTCGCGAAGGAGTGGAGGCGGCTCCCGCGGACGGAAAGCGCAGGCAGGGAAGAGCCCATGGGTCTCACGAGCAACAAAGTACTGGCACTGGCGGTCGCGGCCGCCGTGCTGCTGTTCATCGGCACGGTGTGGTACTGGCCGCGGCTTGCGCGGCGGAACTGGTGGGCCGTCGGCGGACGCATCGGTCTTCTGTTCGTCACCCAACTGGCGATCTTCGCGTCCGTCGGGCTCGCCGCCAACCAGGCGTTCGGGTTCTATGCCAGTTGGGCGGACCTGTTCGGCCAGGAGAGCGGTCAGGGCGTGGTGGTCGACCACAACGCCGCCGGGTCGAGCGCCGGCCCGCTGCAGGTGATAGACACCCAGCAGGTGAACGTGGCGGGCGGCGCGCGGCCGCAGGTCGGGGGCCAGATCCAGAAGGTCGACGTCGTGGGCCGCACCACCCACATCGCCTCGCCCGCGTACGTGTACCTGCCGCCGGAGTACTTCCAGCCTCAGTACCGCACGCGGACGTTCCCCGCGACCGTGGTCCTCACCGGCTACCCGGGTACGGCCCAGGCGCTCATCAAGGGGCTGCACTACCCGCAGACCGCGCACGAGCTGGCCAAGACCGGGAAGATGCAGCCGATGATCCTGGTGATGCTGCGGCCGACTGTGGCGCCGCCGCGCGACACCGAGTGCGTGGACATTCCGGGCGGGCCGCAGACCGAGACGTTCTTCGCGAAGGACCTGCCCGACGCGATCGGGGCCCATTACCGGGTGGGCAAGAAGCCCGGCAGCTGGGGCATCATCGGTGACTCCACGGGTGGGTACTGCGCGCTGAAGCTGGCGGTGCACCACCCGAACGCGTACGCCGCCGCGGTGGGTCTGTCGCCGTACTACAAGGCGCCGATCGACCCGACCACGGGTGACCTCTTCCACGGGGACACGGCACTGCGGAACCGTGCGGACCTGCGCTGGTACCTCAAGTACATGCCGGCGCCCGACACCTCACTGCTCGTCAGCAGCAGCAGGGTCGGCGAGACCGACTACAAGGCCACGCTCAAATTCATAGAGCAGGTGCAGGCCAAAGGGCTGACGCGGATCTCGTCGATCATCCTCGACAGCGGCGGCCACAACTTCAACACCTGGCGACGGGAGATCCCGGCAGCGCTGCAGTGGCTGAGTGGGCGGCTGAGCGACCGCTGAGCGGGAGAATGCGCGGAAGAGCACGGTGAATTCCGCGCAATCCGAAGGAGGTCGGCCCTCTCGTGGGTCGGCCTCCTTCGACGTTGTCGTGGGTCCCTTCGGTGCTGTCGCAGGCGGACGTGAATTCCGGGGGACGGACAGCCCTGAGAGCCTTTCGGAGCCGGGTGGGCAGGGGCTGGAGAGCGAGGCCGGCCGACTGGCGAGAATTGACCTCGTAAGCGGTCGTCACGGTTCTCGGCAGGGCCCTGCGGAGCGTCAGAAGCCCTGCGCTGTGGCGACGATGTGGTGCTCGGGCGTCCGTGCCCCCTCCGCGTTCGAGGGAATTGCGCCGGATTCGGGACGCGGATGTTCCGTTTCCGGTACTCGTCAGGGGCGTGTGAAGGCTTCGACTCGCCCGTGTTTTTACCAGGTGGGGCACCATCATTCGCCTACGCGCGGTAAGTTTCTGGCCATGCCACGTGGACGTCACCGCCATTCTCCGCCCTTGCACAGGACGCTGCCTCCTTCGGTGATCGCCGGCGTCTCGATCGTCTGCGCCGTGGGGCCCTGGCTGTTCACGGAGCCACTGCTGCTCCGTGGGCTGGCCGCGGGTGTCGCGGTGACGACGACCGTCGGTGCTTTCGTCATGCGCCGTTGGGACCTGGCTGCGGGTAAACGCGTCGCCGATCTCACGCGCGCGCGGGCAAGCGACGAGTGGCGCCATGAGGAACGGGTCGCCGAACTGGAGACCGACCTGGAGGAGTCGCGCGAACTGCGCACCAAGCTGGAGAACAAGCTGCGGGCCAAGCGCACGGAGCTGGCGAAGCTGCGCAACGAACACGCGGCGCTCCTGCGGCGGTACGCCACGGCGGAGACCGAGCGGGCCAGCGCCCTGGAGGGTCGCCGCCTGCTGGCCATAGAGACGACTGCTCCGGTCAGGGCGCTGCCGTCGGCGGAGACCGGGGCGCAGGGTGCGCGGGAGACGGCCGATGCCGCCCGGGACACGGCTGCCGGGGCGGACGTCGAGAAGGGCACCGGGTCCGGGTCGTCGGCTCCGCGTGCGTTCACCGCGGAGGGCGCATCGCTCTTCGCGCGGGCCGACTCGGCGCTGGCGCGGCTTGCCGGGCGCGACGCCGGCGTGACGCCTGAGCCCGGTATCGAGGCGACGGACGACGCCGTGGAGGCGAGTGCTTCCGTGCAGGCGGACGACGCCAAGGAGACGGACGCTCCCGAGTGGAGGAACGCTCACTCCACCGTGCCGGCCGCCGTGGCCGTCGTACCGGCGGCTCCGCGACGGCGCCCGGCCGTAGCGGGCGGTTTCGACTACTTCGGCACGCAGAAGTCGAAGGAGGCCCTGGACGCCGTGCAGAACGAGGACCTCGCGGACGTCGTCGGCCAGGAGGCGCTCGCCGTGCACAAGGCGGAGTCCGAGTGCGGCGTCAAGCCCGCGGACCCGCAGACGCGCGCCGTGAGCCAGGTCATCGACCTGACGGCCCATGACGAGACGGAACGCATCGACATCCAGGGGCTGCGCACCGCGGCGTCCTGAGTCCGGCCGGTACGGGTGAGGGGCGGCGGCACATCACGTGCCGCCGCCCCTCACGCGGTTGGGCCCGTCCTTGCCCACCGGATGCGGGCCGTCATGCCATCCACCGGTCAGGCCGGGCGGCCCGCCGCCCCGTACGCGACCGGTCGGCCTGGGCGTACAGCAGCGCCGCCGCCTCCTCGGCGTCCCGTAGACGCGCCGTCACCGTCTTGTTGGCGCCGGTGTCCACGTGCACGTCGGCGACCCGCAGGAGCCGCTTCCACGGCCCCTGGGTCAGCCGTACGCTCTGGACCTTCGCGTGCGGTACAAGGGCGAGGCTGCGGCGCAGCAGGCCGTGCCGGGCGGCGAGGACCATGTCGGTGACGGCGAGCCGGTGGCCGCGCCACCAGAGCGGCACGCACCAGCCCGCACGGCGTGGCGGCCGGGGCAGGGACGCGGGCACGGTCACCCCCGGCAGCACCCGGGCGATCACCGCCTCGGCGGCCTCGCGCGGGGCGACCGGTATCAGAACCGAGTGGGCGGAGCCCGCCACGTCCAGTTTGACCTGTACCCAGCCGAGCCGCCGCCACAGGAGCGGCTCCACGATGTGCACGGTCTGCACCCGGCCGGGAGGCACGGTCTCATGGACGCGGTCGAGCAGTCCGTGGTCGATGCGCAGTCCGTCCGGCGATTCGCCGACCGTCCAGTCGTAGGCCTGAACGAACCTTCCCACGCTCCTGGTGGCCGCTCCGCCGAGCAGCGGCAGCCCGATCGCGAACACCGTCCACAGGCTGTGGGCGTTGAACCACAGCACCGACGGAATGACGAGCGCGGCGAGCAGCGAGCCCCAGGTCGCGCCGGTGAGCAGCAGGGAGAAGGCCAGCACGCCCGGGGGCACGCGCAGCAGCCGCCGGGCGGGCGCCTCGCCCACCTCGTGGGCCGTCTCGGGAGCGAAACCGGCGGCGCGGGCGAGGAGTTCGGCCCGCAGCTCCCGCGCCTCGCCCTCACCGATGAAGGCGAGTTCGTCCTTCTTGTCCGTGCCGATGATGTCGAGCTTCAGCTTGGCGACGCCCGCGACCCGGGCCAGCAGCGGCTGGGTGACGTCGACGGCCTGCAGCCGGTCCAGACGGATGTGCGCGGTGCGGCGGAAAAGCAGGCCCGTACGGATGCGCAGTTCGGTGTCGGTCACCGCGAAACGCGTGAACCACCAGCTCAGGAAGCCGTACAGGGAGGCGGCCGCGACGAGGATCGCGAGGCTCGTCAGAAGGGTGGTCGCGGTCAGCCTCGTCAGCTGTTCGTGGGCCTGGCTGGGGTTGTGCACCGCCCATCCGGCGATCAGGGTGACCGGCGCCCAGCCCCGCCGCAGGGGGGTCACGGGGTGCAGACGCCGTCCCGCGACCTCCTGCCCGGTCTCCTTCTGCCCCTCGGGCTGCTCCCCGGACGTGCTCACAGCCCCGCCGATCGGGCCTCGCCCAGTTCGGTCAGCCGGTCGCGCAGCCGTGCCGCCTCGGCCGGGTCGAGGCCCGGGATGGTGGCGTCCGTCGCCGCGGCCGCGGTGTGCAACTGGACGCTCGCCAGCCCGAAGTGCCGCTCCAAGGGCCCGGAGGTGACCTCGACGAGCTGCATGCGCCCGTAGGGGACCACGGTCTCCTCACGCCACAGCACGCCCCGGCTGATCAGCAGGTCGTCGGCCCGCTCGGTGTACCGCCAGGAGCGCCAGTTCCGGCCCAGCAGCACCCAGCCCCACGGCAGCACCGCCGGCGGCAGCAACGCGAAGAGCGCCCAGCGGGGCCCGGCGAGCAGGCCGAGCAGCAGCCCCACCGCGACGGCCAGAAGCCCCAGCCACACCACCAGCAACAGCCGCCGCATCCGCAGCAGGCCCGGCGGCAGCCCCGTCCAGACGCGCTCGCCGCTCCCCGCCCCAGTCCCCGTATCCATCCCGCAAGCGTACGTACGAGAGACTGGGGTCATGACTCCTACGACGGAGACCATGGTCGGGATCGGCGGTGCCGCGGAGAGCACCGACATGGTGCTCAACATCGGCCCCCAGCACCCTTCCACGCACGGCGTGCTGCGGCTGAGGCTCGTGCTGGACGGGGAGCGGATCGCGCACGCGGAGCCCGTCATCGGCTATATGCACCGCGGCGCGGAGAAGCTCTTCGAGGCGCGGGACTACCGCCAGATCATCATGCTCGCCAACCGCCACGACTGGCTCTCCGCCTTCTCGAACGAGCTGGGTGTGGTCCTGGCCGTCGAGCGGATGCTCGGCATGGAGGTCCCCGAGCGCGCGGTGTGGATGCGTACGCTCCTCGCGGAGCTGAACCGGGTGCTGAACCACCTGATGTTCCTCGGCTCTTACCCGCTGGAGCTGGGCGGCATCACACCGGTGTTCTACGCCTTCCGGGAGCGCGAGGAACTCCAGAACGTCATGGAGGAGATCTCCGGCGGGCGCATGCACTACATGTTCAACCGCGTCGGCGGCCTCAAGGAGGACCTGCCCGCCGGCTGGACCACGCGCGCGCGGGGCGCTGTCGCCGATGTGCGCTCCCGGATGGACCGGTTCGACGACCTGGTGCTCGGCAACGAGATCTTCCGCGGCCGCACGCGGGGCGTGGGCGTCCTCACGCCCGAAACCGTGCACGCCTACGGCGTGAGCGGGCCGATCGCGCGCGGCAGCGGCGTGGACTTCGACCTGCGCCGGGACGAGCCGTACCTGGCGTACGGGGAGCTCCAGGACACGCTGCGGGTCGTCACCCGGCGGGAGGGCGACTGCCTGGCCCGCTTCGAGTGCCTGCTGGAGCAGACGCACAATGCGCTCGACCTGGCGGACGCGTGCCTGGACCGGCTGGCGGAGCTGCCGCCCGGCCCGGTCAACCAGCGGCTGCCGAAGGTGCTCAAGGCCCCCGAGGGCCACACGTACGCCTGGACCGAGAACCCGCTCGGCATCAACGGCTACTACCTCGTCAGCAAGGGCGAGAAGACCCCGTACCGGCTGAAGCTGCGCTCGGCCTCGTACAACAACATCCAGGCCTTGACCGAACTGCTGCCGGGGACCCTGGTGGCGGACATGGTGGCGATCCTGGGGTCACTGTTCTTCGTGGTCGGGGACATCGACAAGTAGCTCCCCGAGTGAGACGTCCGCGATCCCGACGGGCTGCAGCAGCCAGCCGAAGTCACCTAGGCCGCCCGCCGCGATGAGTTCCGCGGCGGCCCCGGCGTGCGCGAGGGCGCGTACGTATGCCGCGGGGTCGGCGGAAGCGAGTGCGAGCCGCGGGCGTGCGCCGGTGATGCCCAGCGCGCGCAGGGCGGCGCGCTGGGTCAGCAGGCGGGCACCCGGCAGGGCGCACGCGTCCAGCGCCACATGTGCCGTGATGTCGCACGAGCCGTCGGGCACGGGTACGGTCTCCCGGCCCGCGCGGAATCCGGTGAGCGTTCCGAAGGGCGGCCGGGTGTCCGCACGGTGCGCGTAGTCGGCGGCGACGGCGAGCCCGCGGTCGACGGTGGCGACGGCGGCGGCCCAGGCGGCGTCCCTGGGCAGGCCGATCTCGGCACGCATTCCCTCGGCCAGCAGCGGCCACCAGCGTGCCAGCCACTCCGCCTCCGGGCCCGTGACCGGATCACCGAGGCGCTCGGTCCCGTCCTCCCGTACGAGGACCAGGCGCGGTACGCCGTCGGAGCCCGCCTCCGCGACCTCGACCGGCACGTTGTCCAGCCACTCGTTCGCGAACAGCAGCCCGGTGATCCGCCCGGGAGGCGCGTCGAGCCATTCGATCCGGCGATCGAGGCCCTCGGGGCGGTCGGCGATCTCGACGGCGTACACGCGCACCCGGGCGCTGACGTCCGGAGGCAGTGCGTCGAGCACGCCGGTGGCCAGCTCGCCGCGACCGGCCGCCATGTCGACGAAGGCAAGCTCGGCGGGCCGTCCCAGTGCCTCGTCGACCCGGCACAGCAGCCGTGCCACGGAGGCGGCGAACAGGGGCGAGGCGTGCACAGACGTACGGAAGTGCCCCGCGGGCCCCTCGGGCCGCCGGTAGAACCCGGCCGCCCCGTACAGCGCCTCCCGGGCAGCCGCCCGCCAGCCACGCCAGTCACCGTTCGCCTCGTCTGCCACGGGGTCAGGCTAGGCCTGGTGGACGAGGGGCGGGGAAGCGGAGGGGCGGTGGCGCGGGCGGGGGAGTGGGCGTGCGCGGTGAGCGGTGCGTGCCCGGAGCCCGGCTCTCGTGATCTCCTCCGGTGCGCCCCTCACCGCTCGGGATCAGGGAGCATCCACCTTGCGGAGTATGCGTGTGCGCCCCGGATCGGCCCTCCGGTTGACCCCGCACACGCTGCACTTCCCTACGCTGGGTTACGTGCAGCGCCTCTATGACTTCCTCCGCAGACACCCGACGTGGGTCGACGGCTTCTGGGCCGCCATCCTGTTCGGGCTTGCCTGCGTGAGCGCGACGAACATCAACGGGGCGCCGGACCGCCATGGGTCGCTGCCGGGCGGGATAGCGATCTCGGTCGTCCTGTCCCTGGTAGTCGCGCTGCGCCGCCGCATGCCCGAGAAGATGCTCCTCGCGGCCGTGGCGGCCGGGCTGGCGCAACTGGTGCTGGACGAGCAGTCGACGATGATCGCGGACTTCGCGATGCTGGTGATCATCTACACGGTCGCCGCTGTCGGCGCCCGCTGGGCCTCCCGCGTCGCCCTGATCGGCGGCCTGTGCGCCGGCACACTCGCGCAGATGCGCTGGCCGCATGAGGACACGAGTGCTCTGGGCAATGTCGCGATAGCGCTGTTCCAGACCGTCCCCTTCGCCCTCGCCTGGGTCCTCGGCGACTCCCTGCGTACCCGCCGTGCCTACCTCGCCCAGCTGGAGGAGCGCGCCTCCCGCCTGGAGAAGGAGCGCGAGGCGCAGGCCAAGGTCGCGGTCGCCGCGGAACGCGCCCGCATCGCCCGTGAGCTGCACGACGTGGTCGCGCACAACGTCTCGGTGATGGTGGTGCAGGCCGACGGCGCCGCCTACGTCCTCGACGCCGCGCCCGACCAGGCGAAGAAGGCCCTGGAGACGATCTCGGGGACCGGCCGACAGGCCCTCGCCGAGATGCGCCGCCTGCTCGGCGTGCTGCGCACCGGCGAACACAAGGAGGCCGGCGAATACGTCCCGCAGCCCGACGTCGAGCAGATCGACGACCTCGTCGAGCAGTGCCGCAACGCGGGCCTGCCCGTCGACTTCAGGGTGGAGGGCACTCCCCGCCCGCTGCCCAGCGGTGTCGAGCTGACGGCGTACCGCATCGTCCAGGAGGCGCTCACCAACACCCGCAAGCACGGGGGTCCCAACACGGGCGCGAGCGTACGGCTGGTGTACTTCGACGACGGCCTCGGACTGCTCGTCGAGGACGACGGCAGGGGCGCCCCGCACGAGCTGTACGAGGAGGGCGGCGTCGACGGCCAGGGTCACGGCCTGATCGGCATGCGCGAGCGCGTCGGCATGGTCGGGGGCACCCTGGACGCGGGTCCCCGCCCCGGCGGGGGCTTTCGCATCAGTGCCCTGCTGCCGCTGAAAGCGGCCCCCTGACACGTGCCCCTGTCCGCGACACGACCCAGCCACCCGACCCAAGCCCGACTGTGAGGACCCCCGCCATGCCGATCCGCGTGATGCTCGTCGACGACCAGGTGCTGCTGCGCACCGGGTTCGGGATGGTGCTGGCAGCCCAGCCGGACATGGAGGTCGTCGCGGAGGCGGGCGACGGCGTCGAGGCCCTTCAGACGCTGCGCTCCACCCAGGTCGACGTGGTCCTCATGGACGTCCGTATGCCGAAGCTCGACGGCGTGGAGGCCACCCGCCTCGTCTGCGCGGAGCCCAATCCGCCGAAGGTGCTGATCCTGACCACCTTCGACCTCGACGAGTACGCCTTCTCCGGGCTCAAGGCGGGCGCCTCCGGCTTCATGCTCAAGGACGTGCCGCCCGGCGAGCTGCTCGCCGCCATCCGCTCCGTGCACAGCGGTGACGCCGTGGTCGCGCCCTCCACCACCCGCCGGCTCCTCGACCGTTTCGCGCCCATGCTGCCGAGCGGCGCCTCGGAGCCCCGGCACAAGGAGCTGGCACGGCTCACCGACCGTGAACGCGAGGTCATGATCCTGGTCGCACAGGGCCTGTCGAACGGCGAGATCGCGGCGCGGCTCGTGCTCTCCGAAGCGACCGTCAAGACGCACGTGGGCCGCATCCTGACCAAGCTGGGGCTCAGGGACCGGGTGCAGGTGGTCGTCCTCGCCTACGAGACCGGTCTGGTGCGTGCGGGCGGGCACGGTTGAGTCGAGGACGCCCTGACGCGCATCCGCTTCGGCCGACGGCTATCTGAGGATCCCTTCCAGGAAGTCGCTCCCCAGCCGGGCCACCGCGGAGACGTCCAGCTGGTGCAGCACATACCGGCCGCGGCGGCGGGTGGTGAGCAGGCCCGCCTTCTTCAGGGTGCTCAGGTGCCGGGATATCTCGGGTGCCGTCATGCCGTGCACCTGGGCCAGCTCGCCCGTGGTGAACGCGCTGCGGGCGAGACTGCGGCACATACGCATCCGTACCGGGTGGGACAGGGCGGCCATCCGCAGGGTCAGCTGCTCCACCGACGGCGGGGCCGCGGGCTCCGGGGAGCTGACCGGGTAGTGCAGCACCGGCTGCCAGCCGTAGCGGTGGAGCACCATCAGGTGCGGCCACCCCAGACTCGTGGGCACGAGCAGCAGGCCGCCGTCCAGCGTGGCGGTGCGGCCCTCGCCGAGCTTGTCGACGGTGATCCGGTCCGCGGTCCGGTCGAGCGTCACAGCGGACGACACCGACGCCAGTGCCTCGGCGAGGCCTTTGCGTCGCAGGAGGTCCGTCTTGTGCCGGGCGTCCGCCGCCAGTTGGTGGCGCAACCGGGACCAGGTGCCGGCGAAGAACGCCTCGTCGCAGTCCTGGAGGAACTGCCGCAGCCAGGCCCGGATGCGCGGTGGGTCGGCCAGCAGCCGCTCACTGAAACGCAGTTGCTGGGGGCCGCGCGCCGCGGCCAGCTCCAGGGCGCGCCGACGGGTACCCGCGTCGGTGAGCGCGTCGGGACCGGGTGCGCTGTACGGCAGCGCGCACGTGAACTCAAGCGCCGTGTCCACGAACTGTTCGTCGTTGAGCTTGTCCAGCAGGTCCAGCTCCTCGCCGAGCGTGGCACCGGGGAGCGTGTCCCGGCCCGGTAGGCCCGCGCACGGCAGGAAGAGGTCCGAGAACGTGGTCCGCCACAGGAAGTCCGCCTCGCACATCCGGTCGGCCAGGTGCGAGTCGAGGCCCGCGGCCACGGTGGTCGCCCAGCCCTGCAGCCCGGGATGGTGGCCGGGCTCGGCCAGCGCGTGCAGGGCCATCCCGAGCTCGGCCAGCGGCGAGGGCACGACAGCGATCCTTTCCTGCCGCAGCCCGGTGACGTCGATCTCCACGCTCATGGCCTTCATGGTGCACCCCGCCACCGACAACGCCGCCGACGATTGACGACGGCCGTCAATCGGGACGACGCACGGCCGGGGCGGGGACAGGCTGGAGCACCGCTGCCCGGCCGTCACCCGCACCCCCTATTGCCCCGGCAGCCGCCCCACGAACTCCGTCACGGCCGCCTTCACGTCGTCCGCCGTCCACAGCAGCCCATGGGCCTTCACGGAGACCTCCGTGAAGGCCAGTCCGGGGCCGCCGCGGTCCCATGGGTTGGCGAACAGCAACGTCCCCGTCTCCTCCGCCTGCCGGATCGCGGCCTGTTCGAGGACCTCGGCGTCGTACGGCAGCCAGACCTGGAACTCGTGCGTGTGCGGCTCTGCGGGGTGCAGGTGCGCCCACGGCACCCCAGCCGCCGCGAAGCCCTCGCGCAGCGCGGCGGCGACCACGCGCGCTTGGCGCACGTACTCCGGCAGCCGGGGCAGCTCCCGCTCCAGGCCGACGAGGGCCGACAGCGCGGCCGGGAACTGCTGGAAGGCCAGGCCGCCATAGCGGTGCCGCCAGGCCTTCGCCTCCTGGACGAGCGCCCCGGGACCCGCGAGCGCGGCGCCGCCGTACCCGTCGAGGGACTTGTAGAACGACACGTAGACGCTGTCCGCGAGATCCGCGATCTCGTCCAGGGGGCGGCCGAAATGGACGGTGGTCTCCCACAGGCGTGCGCCGTCGAAGTGCACCACCGCGTCGCGCTCACGCGCGGCCTGTACGACCTCGGTCAGTTCCTCGAAGGAGGGCAGGACGAAACCGGCGTCCCTGAGGGGGAGTTCGAGCATCAGCGCCCCGAAGGGCTCCTCGAACCCGCGCACCTCGTCCGCGGTCGGCAACCGGGGCTCGCTCGTCACGTGCACCGGCCGCAGTCCGCCGACCTGGCTGAGCGCCTTCCGCTCATGGACTTCGGGGTGGGCGAGCGCGTGCAGGGCCACCGTGGGGTTCCCCGTGCGGCCCGCCCAGCAGCGCAGCGCCACCTGCTGGGCCATGGTGCCCGTCGGAAAGAAGGCGGCGGCCTCCTTGCCGAGCAGCCCGGCGACCTTCTCCTCCAGGGCTTCCACGACCCCGCTCCCGTAGATGTCCCCGGTCTCGTCCAGGTCGTACACGTCCTGCGCGTCGTCCAACAACGCCAGCCGCTCCCGGAGCGTTCCCAGGAAGCCCGGGCGTGCCAGGACGCGCTCCGCGCGCCGGTAAGCGGCGATCCGGTGCTCCCTGCGCTGGCGCCACCCCTCCTCGTAGGCCGCCGTCGGCTCCTCGCCCTGTCCCGTCGTCTGCGCCATGTCCCCCTCCGCCCTCGTGTTCATGCCCGGATCATGCCGCCCGGCCGTCGCCTTGGCACCCACCTTCCGCATCCCCGCGGTCTGTGGCAGCCCACAGCCTGTGGACAGCCGGCCGACCTGTGACCCGATCGCGTTAACATGACGAGAAATCGTCCGGTACCCAGAGCGGACTGGAACGGGAAGGCCACCGTCGAGTGAGTACATTCCAGCAACCTGACCCCAGGGACCGCCCCGCGCGGCTCAGAGTGGGCGTGGTCGGAGCCGGCCGGGTCGGCCCCGCGCTCGCCGCGTCCCTGCAACTCGCCGGGCACCGACCGGTCGCCGTCTCCGGGGTCTCCGACGCGTCCAGACGGCGGGCGGCGCTGATGCTCCCGGACGTTCCCCTCGTCCGGCCTGCCGAGGTACTGGAACGCGCGGAACTGGTCCTGCTGACCGTTCCTGACGACACGCTGCCGGGCCTCGTGGAGGGCCTCGCCGAGACAGGCGCCGTACGACCGGGACAGCTACTGGTGCACACCTCCGGGCGGTACGGCGCGAAGGTGCTCGACCCCGCCCTGCGCGCCGGAGCGCTGCCCCTCGCCCTGCACCCGGCGATGACCTTCACCGGCACCCCTGTGGACGCCCAGCGCCTGGCCGGATGCTCCTTCGGGGTCACGGCGCCCGAGGAGCTGCGGCTGGCCGCCGAGGCCCTCGTGATCGAGATGGGGGGCGAGCCCGAGTGGATCGCCGAGGAGATGCGGCCGCTCTACCACGCGGCCCTCGCCCTCGGCGCCAACCACCTGGTCACCCTGGTCGCCCAGTCCATGGAGCTGCTGCGCGCGGCGGGCGTCGAGGCCCCCGACCGCATGCTCGGCCCGCTGCTCGGCGCCGCCCTGGACAACGCCCTGCGCTCCGGTGACGCGGCCCTCACCGGCCCCGTCGCGCGCGGGGACGCGGGCACGGTCGCCGCGCATGTGGCCGAGTTGCACAGGCACGCCCCACAGACCGTCGCCGGCTATCTGGCGATGGCCCGCGCGACCGCCGACCGGGCCCTGGCCCACGGACTGCTCAAGCCGGAGCTCGCCGAGGAACTTCTCGGGGTACTCGCCAACGGGACCGAAGGGGAGCCCCGATGACCACCGTTCTGCTGCGCACCGCCGACGAGCTTCACACGCGCGTGAAACACGGCCGCCGTGCAGTCGTGATGACCATGGGCGCCCTGCACGAGGGCCACGCCACCCTGATCCGCGCCGCCCGCCGGATCGTCGGGCACGGCGGCGAGGTCGTCGTCACCGTCTTCGTGAACCCGCTCCAGTTCGGCAAGGACGAGGACCTCGACCGCTATCCGCGCACCCTGGACGCCGACCTGAAGGTCGCCGAGCAGGCGGGTGCGGACGCCGTGTTCGCCCCGGCCGCGGACGAGGTCTACCCCGGCGGCGAGCCCCAGGTGCGGATCACCGCGGGGCCCATGGGCGGGCGCTTCGAGGGGGCTTTCCGCCCCGGCCACTTCGACGGCGTGCTCACCGTCGTAGCCAAGCTGCTGCACCTCACCCGGCCCGATGTGGCCCTGTTCGGGCAGAAGGACGCCCAGCAGGTCGCCCTGATCCGCCGAATGGTGCGCGACCTGAACTTCGGCGTGGAGATCGTCGCCGTGCCCACCGTGCGCGAGGACGACGGCCTGGCCCTCTCGAGCCGCAACCGCTACCTCTCGCCCCAGGAACGGCACACCGCGCTCACCCTCTCCCGCGCCCTGTTCTCGGGCCGAGACCGGCACGCAGCCCAGGAGGCCCTGCGCGCGAGGGCCCGTGAGGTGCCCGCCACGCACGCGCGTGCCGAGGCCCTCAGCGCGATAGGCGAGTCGCGCGCCGCCGCCGACGCGCATGCGGTCGCGAAGGCCGCCCCCGGTGGTCCCACCGCCGTCCGTGCCGCCGCCCAGCTCGTCCTCGACGAGGCCGCCCACCTGGATCCGCCCCTGGTCCTCGACTACCTGGCGCTGGTCGACCCGTCGGACTTCACCGAGATCCCCGACGACTTCACCGGCGAGGCGGTCCTCGCCGTCGCCGCCCGGGTCGGAACGACCCGGCTCATCGACAACATTCCCCTCGCCTTCGGAGTCCCCGAACCCGTCGACCCGTACGGAGCCGCCTCGTGAACCAGCGCAGGCACACCAGCACCGGCATACGACTGCACGCGCCCGCTCCGGGCTGGTCCCTCTCCGCGGACGTCGTGGTCGTCGGCTCCGGCGTCGCCGGCCTCACCGCGGCCCTGCGCTGCGAGGCCGCCGGCCTGAGGACGGTCGTCGTCACGAAGGCCCGCCTCGACGACGGCTCCACCCGCTGGGCGCAGGGCGGCATCGCGGCGGCCCTGGGCGAGGGAGACACCCCCGAACAGCACCTGGACGACACGTTGGTGGCGGGCGCGGGCCTGTGCGACGAGGAGGCCGTACGCCTTCTGGTCACCGAGGGTCCGGACGCCGTACGCCGGCTCATCTCCACCGGCGCGCAGTTCGACACCGACGACGAGGGCGGCATCGAGCTCACCCGCGAGGGCGGCCACCACCGCCGCCGTATCGCGCACGCCGGCGGCGACGCGACCGGTGCGGAGATCTCCCGCGCGCTCGTCGAGGCGGTCCGCGCACGCGGGATGCGGACGGTCGAGAACGCGCTGGTCCTGGATCTGCTCACGGATGCCGAGGGACGTGCCGCGGGCGTGACCCTGCACGTCATGGGCGAGGGCCAGCACGACGGCGTGGGCGCCGTGCACGCGCCCGCCGTGGTCCTCGCGACCGGCGGTATGGGCCAGGTCTTCTCCGCCACCACCAACCCGTCGGTGTCCACAGGTGACGGCGTGGCGCTCGCCCTGCGCGCCGGTGCCGAGGTCAGCGATCTGGAGTTCGTGCAGTTCCACCCGACCGTGCTGTTCCTCGGACCGGACGCGGAGGGCCAGCAGCCGCTGGTCTCCGAGGCGGTACGCGGCGAGGGCGCCCACCTGGTGGACGCGGACGGGGTGCGCTTCATGGCCGGGCAGCACGAGCTGGCCGAGCTGGCGCCCCGGGACATCGTCGCCAAGGGCATCATGCGCCGCATGCAGGAGCAGGACGCCGAGCACATGTACCTCGACGCCCGCCACTTCGGCGCCGACATGTGGGAGCACCGCTTCCCGACGATCCTCGCCGCCTGCCGGGCCCACGGCATCGACCCGGTCACCGAGCCCATCCCCGTCGCCCCGGCCGCCCACTACGCCTCCGGCGGCGTCCGCACCGACTCCCACGGCCGGACGACCGTGCCCGGCCTGTACGCGTGCGGGGAGGTCGCCTGCACCGGCGTCCACGGCGCCAACCGGCTCGCCTCCAACTCCCTCCTGGAGGGCCTGGTCTACGCCGAGCGCATCGCCACCGACATCGCGGCGGGCCGGACGGAACACGGCCTGCCCGCGCGCGTGCCCGAAACCGTTCCGTACCCCGAGCAGCCCGCGCACCCGCTGCTCGCTCCCGAGGACCGGTTCACGATCCAGCGGATCATGACGGACGGCGCCGGCGTGCTCAGGTCCGTGCAGTCGTTGCGGAAGGCCGCGGACCGCCTCCAGCGGCTGGACACCGACGCGCGGGACTGCCTCGACGAGAACGGCAAGACCTCCGAGCCCGGCGTCGACACCTGGGAGACCACCAATCTCCTCTGTGTGGCCCGGGTCCTGATCGCCGCCGCCCTGCTGCGCGAGGAGACCCGCGGCTGCCACTGGCGCGAGGACCACGCCGGGCGCGACGACACCGCATGGCGCCGCCACGTCGTCGTACGGCTGAATCCGGACCGATCGCTGGCCGTACGCACCACCGACACCGCAGACTTCCCCCCGACCGTCCCCCAAGCTCTCGGCTTCGCCCGAGCGGGGGATACACCCGGCCCGTGCCCTCAGGAGCAGTGACAGAAGTGAGTACTCCCGACCTTCCCCTCGTCCCGAGCGACGGCTGCGGCGACGGCTGCGCCTGCGGTGCCGACGGCGACCAGGACGCGTACATGGAGTGCGGGCTCGATCCCGCTCTCGCTCAACTGCTGGCGGACGCCGGACTCGACCCGATGGAGGTCGAGGACATCGCCAACGTCGCCATCCAGGAGGACCTGGACCACGGCGTGGACGTGACGACGGTCGCGACGATCCCCGAGGACGCCGTCGCGACGGCCGACTTCACCGCCCGTGAGGCGGGCGTGGTGGCGGGCCTCAGAGTCGCCGAAGCGGTCATCTCGGTGGTCTGCACGGACGAGTTCGAGGTCGAGCGCCATGTGGACGACGGTGAGCGGGTCGAGGCCGGACAGAATCTCCTGTCCGTGACCACCCGCACCCGCGACCTGCTCACCGCCGAGCGCAGCGCGCTGAACCTGCTGTGCCGCCTGTCGGGTATCGCGACGGCCACACGCGCGTGGGCGGACACCCTGCAGGGCACCAAGGCACGTGTACGGGACACCCGCAAGACCACGCCGGGCCTGCGTTCCCTGGAGAAGTTCGCCGTCCGCTGCGGCGGCGGCGTCAACCACCGCATGTCCCTGTCGGACGCGGCGCTGGTGAAGGACAACCACGTTGTGGCGTCCGGCGGTGTGGCGGAGGCCTTCGAGGCGGTCCGCGCGATGTTCCCGGGTTTGCCGGTGGAGGTCGAGGTCGACACCCTGCACCAGTTGCGCGAGGCCGTGGACGCGGGCGCGGACCTGATCCTCCTGGACAACTTCACGCCCGGCGAGTGCGAGGAGGCGGTGGCCATCGTCGACGGCCGCGCCCTGCTGGAGGCGTCGGGCCGGCTGACCCTTCAGAACGCCAAGGCGTACGCGGACACGGGCGTCGACTTCCTGGCGGTCGGAGCGCTGACGCACTCCGCCCCGATCCTGGACATCGGCCTGGACCTACGAGCGGCGGAGTAGGTAGAACCATGCTGCTGACCATCGACGTAGGCAACACGCACACGGTCCTCGGCCTGTTCGACGGTGAGGACATCGTCGAGCACTGGCGCATCTCCACCGACGCGCGCCGCACGGCGGACGAGCTGGCGGTGCTCCTTCAGGGCCTGATGGGCATGCACCCCCTCCTCGGCGAGGAGCTGGGCGACGGCATCGACGGCATCGCGATCTGCTCGACGGTGCCGTCCGTCCTGCACGAACTGCGCGAGGTCACCCGCCGCTACTACGGCGACGTACCCGCGGTCCTGGTCGAACCCGGCATCAAGACCGGCGTCCCGATCCTGATGGACAACCCGAAGGAGGTCGGCGCCGACCGCATCATCAACGCGGTGGCGGCCGTCGAGCTCTACGGCGGCCCGGCGATCGTCGTGGACTTCGGCACGGCGACGACGTTCGACGCGGTCTCGGCACGCGGCGAGTACGCGGGCGGCGTCATCGCACCCGGCATAGAGATCTCCGTCGAGGCCCTCGGCGTCCGCGGCGCCCAGCTCCGCAAGATCGAACTGGCCCGTCCGCGCGCGGTGATCGGCAAGAACACCGTCGAGGCGATGCAGGCGGGCATCGTGTACGGCTTCGCGGGCCAGGTCGACGGTGTGGTGAGCCGCATGGCCCGCGAGCTGGCGGACGACCCGGACGACGTCACGGTCATCGCGACGGGCGGCCTGGCCCCGATGGTGCTCGGCGAGTCCTCGGCGATCGACGAACACGAGCCGTGGCTGACCTTGATCGGTCTGCGCCTGGTGTACGAACGAAACGTGGCACGTATGTGAGGAGGCTGGGCCCAGACCGGGGGCGCGGTCCCGCGAAGCGGTGGGCCTGCGGCACGGGGGCGCGAGTAAAGGCACACGAGAGCCGCACGCGTCGTCGATCCGGCACCGCCAGGGCGAACCGGCGTGCGTACATCGCCCCCACCTGAGGGAACCCGGCGGCGACACGGCACCCCAACGAGGTCGGTTTTGTCCGATTAGCGGTAGCGTCCCCGCATGCCCACGCCACACGGATCCCGCGGCGGCCTGGCGTTCGGCGCGGAGGAGCTGCGTGTGCTCCGCCGTGCCCTCGCCCTCGCCCTCCAGCCCCGTACCGCCTCCGCCGAGGACGTCCAGGACTGCCTACGCCTCGCCGAGTCCGTCGACGCGGCGGTGCGCGAGGGCGCCCGTCTCAGGGCCTTCCTACTGGCCGACCTCGCCCGCTACCGTGCCACCCTCCCGGGCGCCGCAGCCGGCTACTTCGCCCTCCTGGAGGAGGCTCTGGGCGTCGGTTACCAGCCCGTCCCGGACGACCTCGCGGCCCTGGGCGCCCTGCGCGGCACTCCTGCCGCCGCCGCCCTCCTCGACCGCTGCCGCGCCCTCGCCGGACGCGACGCGCGCGCGGTGCTGCGTACGGCCAATATCCCCGCATCCCGGGCCCGTCTCACGGCGCTTCCGGGGGGCCTTGCGGCCGCGGCGGACCCGCCCCGGGAACCGGCCCGCAAACCCGCCGAGAAGCCGGCCGAGAGGCCCGAAAGGCCCGGCCCCCGGCCGGAACCGCAGAGTCCGCGTCCGTCGCGCCCCATTCCGACCCCCGGCGAGGTCTTCCCTCCGAAGCGGAAACCGGCCCCTCCCGCGCGTTCCGTGCAGCGGCTCGCCGCGGTCTGACCCGGCGGCGGGCGGCGCCGAACCCGCCCGTACCTGCCCCAATCCGGTAATGCCCACCCGAGGGGGACCCCTCCGGGAGGCCCTGGCTACTCTGGGACACATGGACTACGTCTCCGCGCTCGTGCCGCCGGTCGTGATGGCCGCGTTCTTCATCGGGCTGATCAGGGTGATCGTGAAGACCCAGGGCGGTGCCAACAAGGCCAAGGAGGACGCGGTCGTCGACGCCCTCGCGCGCTCCGAGGACAACCGCCCGTCCGCCCAGGACGCAGGGGTCTGACCCAGGGGCGGGCTTCACCGACGCCCGCGCCATCCGGCGTACGACTCACATGCTTTTCGAGTCGTACGCCCTTTTTGTTGCCGTTTCACGGTGAAAGTGCACGTTCGGCAGGCCGTGAGTGAGATCTCCCACTATTCTGCTGAGCGTGCCTCGCCCATTGGGAGAACTCGAAGACGCGGTCATGACGCGGGTGTGGAAGTGGAACCGCCCGGTGACCGTTCGAGAAGTCCTGGAAGATCTCCAGCAGGAACGGTCCATCGCGTACACCACCGTGATGACCGTTTTGGACAATCTCCATCAGAAGGGCTGGGTCCGTCGTGAGGCGGAAGGCCGGGCCTATCGATATGAGGCGGTCTCCACCCGCGCCGCCTACGCCGCCGCTCTGATGAACGACGCATGGTCGCAGAGCGACAACCCGGCCGCGGCACTCGTCGCCTTCTTCGGGATGATGAGCGACGAACAGCGGCAGGCGTTGCGTGACGCTGTACGCATCGTCCAGGGACCGCAGGGCGTCCGTGAGTCCGAAGGCGGCGAATCGAGGGCCGCACCCGAGGCGGAATCCCCTGAATCAGGTGCACCTTCCGAAGGCCCGACCACGGACCCCGGCGAGAAGGCCGAGGGGAACCCACGGGAGAACGCCGCGGAGAAGGGCGACGAGAACAACCCCGCTCCGACCGAGGACCGCTCTGGGCGATAGCGTCCGCTCATGCCAGCACAGAGTCCGGAAGCCGCCGCAAAAGCCCTCACCGTCCGACGGGCGAGGACGAGTGATGTCCCGGCGGTGCGCCGCCTCCTCGATGCCTACGTCCGGCGCGGCATCCTGCTCGACAAAGCGACGGTCACGCTTTACGAGGACATCCAGGAGTTCTGGGTGGCGGAACGCGACGACAACGGCGAGGTTGTGGGCTGCGGTGCGCTGCACGTCATGTGGGAAGATCTCGCGGAAGTCCGCACTCTTGCGGTGACGTCCGAGGCCAAGGGTCTCGGTGTCGGACACCAGTTGCTGGAGAAGTTGCTGCAGACCGCCCGCTGGCTCGGGGTTCGCCGTGTTTTCTGTCTGACCTTCGAAGTCGACTTCTTCGGGAAGCACGGGTTCGTCGAGATCGGTGAGACTCCCGTCGACACCGATGTGTACGCCGAGCTGATGCGTTCCTATGACGAGGGCGTGGCGGAGTTCCTCGGTCTCGAACGAGTGAAACCGAACACCTTGGGCAACAGCCGGATGCTTCTGCATCTGTGATCGTCGGCGGATCGCCCGGACTATTCGGCCGCCTTCAGTCGGACACGCTTGCCTCGCGTTCCCTATGTCCGAAACGCGCATGTTTCCGGTCTTCCTCTGCCCTCGGTCTCTCCCTAGGGGTTTGTGTTTTTCCGGCAAAAGCGGTTTGCTTTCCGACGTACTGCAGTACTGCATATAACAGGGGCGCGAAACAAGCGGACACAGCCCGCGTACCCCGGCCCCTGAAGTTATCGATGAAAGGAAATCCGGTGGCACAGAAGGTTCAGGTCCTTCTTGTCGATGACCTCGACGGCGGCGAGGCGGACGAGACCGTGACGTTCGCGCTGGACGGCAAGACGTACGAGATCGATCTCACGACCGCCAACGCGGACAAGCTCCGCGGCCTTCTCGACCCCTACTTGAAGGGCGGTCGTCGTACCGGAGGGCGTGCGTCGGGCGGGCGTGGCAAAGCTCGCGCCGCTTCCGGAGGCAGCCAGGACACCGCGCAGATCCGCGCCTGGGCGAAGGAGAACGGTCACGAGGTCAACGACCGTGGTCGTGTTCCCGCGAAGATCCGTGAGGCCTACGAGAAGGCGAACGCCTGAGCACTCGGGCGTCGCAGCCGGATCCGGTGGCAGTGCGTCGCCATCGTGGCGACCAGCCGCGCCAGATCGGGGGCGTCCCCGGCGCCCCCCAGGGTCGACAGTGTCGGCAACTGGAATTCGACCTCGCACCCCGGCTCAGGGGGCCGCAACCAGACGGCGGCCCCCTGTGAACCGAGGAAATCGATCCTGCCCGGAAGAAGCGGCGGGAACCCCGGGGTGTCGGCCGGCCTCTCGGGACCAGGAGCCGGGGCCCATCCCGGCGGCAGGGGTGCCTCGACGCATCCGCCCGCGCCGTTCGCTGTGAGATCCAGGGCGAGATCGCCCCACTCCAGCCAGTCGAGCAGCCCTGGCAGCTCCTCCGCGCTGCCCGCGGCCACCAGCAGCCGCATCCGTCCCGCGTGCAGCGCCACCGGGGACGCGGGCCGCAGATGACGCAGCCCGGCGAACCCGGCCTCCGCGGGGACCTCCAGGACGTCGAAGCGCTCTCCCGTGACCAGTCGCACCGGCTTGCCCGGCACGGTCGCCCAGCCCAGTCCGCTCTCGTACCACTGCCGCACCGCGTCGCTCGGGTCGAGCGGCCTTCGCGCCGGGAGTACCCCGGCGGACGCGGGCGGGAAGGGGCAGTCGGGTGACGGGCGGAGCATGCCAGGAGCAACAGCCGGAGTCGATTCCGAGTTACGCTGGGTTGGGTAGCGAGTGCACAGAGTGTCGGAAAAGGGGGCGTGCGGGGGTACGCGGAGGCGCAAGGTTGTTCGCCCGTAGCGGAGGAAACCGGTGCGCGCGGCATGGAGTGTCCGTGCGGACGGGTAAGACATCCCTAGTGGGAGGGGGCGACACGCAGGATGGGTCGTCTCGCGTTCGCCATGGGCGTACTGGCGAGTGGGATATCTGCCTGGCCTGCGGGAACATCGTCTCGCACCATCGGGTTGGAGCAGATGTCGGCGTTCGGGGTCAGGAGGCCAAGGACGGTGTCGGCAGTTGGAATGAGCGGTCCCCGCTTGCGGGACTAAGCTGCGGAAGGACAGGGAGGGGAGCGTCCCCTTACTGCCTGACCGCTCTGAGGAGCGATTAACGATGTTCGAGAGGTTCACCGACCGCGCGCGGCGGGTTGTCGTCCTGGCTCAGGAAGAAGCCCGGATGCTCAACCACAACTACATCGGCACCGAGCACATCCTCCTGGGCCTGATCCACGAGGGTGAGGGTGTCGCCGCTAAGGCCCTGGAGAGCCTCGGGATTTCGCTCGAGGCGGTCCGCCAGCAAGTGGAGGAGATCATCGGCCAGGGCCAGCAGGCCCCGTCCGGGCACATCCCCTTCACCCCCCGTGCCAAGAAGGTCCTGGAGCTGTCGCTCCGCGAGGCCCTGCAGCTGGGCCACAACTACATCGGCACGGAGCACATCCTGCTCGGCCTGATCCGTGAGGGCGAGGGCGTCGCCGCCCAGGTCCTGGTCAAGCTGGGCGCAGACCTCAACCGTGTCCGCCAGCAGGTCATCCAGTTGCTGTCGGGCTACCAGGGCAAGGAGGCCGCCACCGCCGGCGGCCCGGCCGAGGGCACCCCCTCGACCTCGCTCGTCCTGGACCAGTTCGGCCGGAATCTCACGCAGGCCGCTCGCGAGTCCAAGCTCGACCCGGTCATCGGGCGCGAGAAGGAGATCGAGCGGGTCATGCAGGTGCTGTCCCGCCGTACGAAGAACAACCCGGTCCTCATCGGCGAGCCCGGCGTCGGCAAGACGGCGGTCGTCGAGGGGCTGGCGCAGGCCATCGTCAAGGGCGAGGTGCCCGAGACCCTCAAGGACAAGCACCTCTACACCCTCGACCTGGGCGCGCTGGTCGCCGGCTCCCGCTACCGCGGTGACTTCGAGGAGCGCCTGAAGAAGGTGCTCAAGGAGATCCGAACCCGCGGCGACATCATCCTGTTCATCGACGAGCTGCACACGCTGGTCGGTGCGGGTGCCGCCGAGGGCGCCATCGACGCGGCCTCGATCCTGAAGCCGATGCTGGCCCGCGGCGAGCTGCAGACCATCGGTGCGACCACGCTGGACGAGTACCGCAAGCACCTGGAGAAGGACGCGGCCCTGGAGCGCCGCTTCCAGCCCATCCAGGTCGCGGAGCCGTCCCTGCCGCACACCATCGAGATCCTCAAGGGCCTGCGCGACCGCTACGAGGCGCACCACCGTGTCTCCATCACGGACGAGGCCCTGGTCCAGGCCGCCACCCTGGCCGACCGGTACATCTCCGACCGCTTCCTGCCGGACAAGGCGATCGACCTGATCGACGAGGCCGGTTCACGGATGCGCATCCGTCGGATGACCGCACCGCCGGACCTGCGCGAGTTCGACGAGAAGATCGCGGCCGTCCGCCGGGACAAGGAGTCGGCGATCGACTCCCAGGACTTCGAGAAGGCGGCTTCCCTCCGTGACAAGGAGAAGCAGCTGCTGGCGGCGAAGGCCAAGCGGGAGAAGGAGTGGAAGGCCGGCGACATGGACGTCGTCGCCGAGGTCGACGGCGAGCTGATCGCCGAGGTCCTGGCCACCGCCACGGGCATCCCGGTCTTCAAGCTCACCGAGGAGGAGTCCAGCCGGCTGCTGCGCATGGAGGACGAGCTCCACAAGCGGGTCATCGGCCAGGTGGACGCCGTCAAGGCGCTCTCGAAGGCGATCCGGCGTACGCGTGCGGGCCTGAAGGACCCGAAGCGTCCGGGTGGCTCGTTCATCTTCGCGGGCCCGTCCGGTGTCGGTAAGACCGAGCTGTCCAAGGCGCTGGCGGAGTTCCTGTTCGGTGACGAGGACGCGCTGATCTCCCTCGACATGTCGGAGTTCAGCGAGAAGCACACGGTGTCGCGTCTCTTCGGTTCGCCCCCCGGATACGTGGGCTACGAGGAGGGCGGCCAGCTGACGGAGAAGGTGCGCCGCAAGCCGTTCTCGGTCGTCCTCTTCGACGAGGTCGAGAAGGCCCACCCGGACATCTTCAACTCGCTGCTGCAGATCCTGGAGGACGGTCGCCTGACCGACTCCCAGGGCCGGGTCGTGGACTTCAAGAACACGGTCATCATCATGACGACCAACCTCGGCACCCGGGACATCTCCAAGGGCTTCAACCTGGGCTTCGCCGCCGCGGGCGACACGAAGACCAACTACGAGCGCATGAAGAACAAGGTGTCGGACGAGCTGAAGCAGCACTTCCGGCCCGAGTTCCTCAACCGTGTCGACGACGTCGTCGTCTTCCCGCAGCTGACCCAGGCGGACATCCTGGCGATCGTCGACCTGATGATCGGCAAGGTGGACGAGCGGCTCAAGGACCGGGACATGGGCATCGAGCTCGCCCAGTCCGCGAAGGAACTGCTGGCGAAGAAGGGCTACGACCCCGTGCTGGGCGCCCGGCCGCTGCGCCGCACGATCCAGCGCGAGATCGAGGACACGCTCTCCGAGAAGATCCTCTTCGGCGAGCTGCGTCCGGGCCACATCGTGGTCGTCGACACGGAGGGCGAGGGCGAGTCCAAGACCTTCACCTTCCGCGGCGAGGAGAAGTCGGCCCTGCCGGACGTCCCGCCGATCGAGCAGGCGGCCGGCGGTGGCGCGGGCCCGAACCTGAGCAAGGAGGCGTGAGCGCTCGGCGCTCGGCCTGAACGGAAGGGGCTGCCCCGGGACTTCGGTCCCGGGGCAGCCCCTTTTGCCGGTGTGCCGTTCAGAGCACGCTGTCGGTCCTCTCCACGACAGGAGGAACAGGGAAGAGATCGAGCAGGTGTTCCGGTATGTCGGGCGCGTCCGGGGCGAGGTGAACGGTGATGGCACGGACCCCGGGAAAGAGGGTGCCCAGTGTCGAGAGGTCCTCGTTCCCGGTGAACTTGTTCAGACGGAGCTCGGTGACACGGGGCAGAACCGGGCCCTCCTCCCATCCCGTGGCATTCCAGTTGAGACGCAGGGCCTCCAGTGCGGGCATGGCGGCGATCTCCTCGAAGTCCTCCGGGGTGAGCTTCTGGGGAAGTGAGCCGAGGCTGAGCTTTTTCACGGTGCCCATGCGCCGCATACCGCGCAGTCCCGTGAGCCGGAGAGCGTTTCTGGTGAACCGGAGGTATTCCAGGGGCAGCTCGCGGGGGAGTGCGGCGTCGACGGAGTCGCCGTGCAGCGGGATACCGAGGTCGAGGGAGTTCAGGGTGGCCGAGGCGCCGAGCGGGGCCAGGGCACCCGGCCTGTCCAGGCCGGACATGCTGTCCAGTGACAGCCAGGTGAGCGGCAGCGCGGCGAGCGCTGTCACGTTGTCCACGTGTGGGTTGAAGCCGCTGAAGTCGAGGTGGGTGAGCCGCCCCTGATCCGACAGAAAGCCCAGGTCGTTCAGGGCGCGATTGTCGCGTACGTAGAGCTCCTCCAACTGGTCGGGGAAGAGCGCCGCGCGGATGTCGGCCGAGGTGATGTCGCCGACGAGCTGGAGCCAGGACGGTGCGCCCAGCTCCCGCAGGACATGGAGTGCGGCCGCCGAATGCGCCGTGAAGTACAACCCCTCCGTCGGTAGATGCGCGATCACCTCCTCCGCGTACCGCTCGGTGTCGAACCGGTGCCAGGTCCAGGTCAATTGCGCCCGCACCGAGAGGGCGGGGTGCGAGCGGAAGCGGGCCAGGACCGCGATGGCAGCATCCGTGCCGATCAGTGAGGCGGTGATGACGACCGCACGGGCCTCGGCGTCGGTGAGTCCCTCCGGGCCGGGCAGCAGCTCCAGGACGAGGGGCCCGGCCTCGGCGAGCGCCCGCGCCTCCGCCGTCGTACGCGGCGGGATGAGCGCGGCGGCGTGGGCCTCCACCCGGGTGCGGATACGGGGATCGAGTTCCGTCGCTTGTTCCAGCGAGGCGAGCGCGAGGAGCCGTATGCGCGTACCGGCCGCTCCTTGCGTCCGGTCGGCCGACTCGTTCAACCCGGTCAACAGCTCGGCCCGCTCCCGCGGCCGCGCGTGCGCCACCGCCATCCGGATCACATCCGCCCACTGCTCGTCCGCGGCGCCCCGCACCAGCAGACCGAGGTCGCCGTCCTCGACCGCCGCCTTCGCGCCCAGGTGGTCCTGAAAGGTGCGGTGGACGAACTCGACCGTCCCGAGGGCGGGTTCGCGGAGCAGACCGCTGCGGACGAGGAGATGGCGCAGGATCTGCCCGGCGTCACCCTGGGCCGCCGCGGACGGCAGCGACGGCAGGGCGTCGGCGATGATCCGTTCCGCGCGCTCGCGGTCCATTTCGGACTGGTTGTTGCGGATCAGCCAGTACGCGAGGCGCTGCAGTAGCTGGATCTGCGGTGTCTCGGTGAGGTGGATGCCGTCCTGCTGGACGAACATGTCCCGCTCCTCGTCCCGGCGGGCCAGAAGCATCGACAGCGCCGCCTCGTACAACTCCCGCCTGCCGTGCGGCAGATATCCGCGCCGGTCCCGGTGGAGGGCGCAGATCAGCCCGCACATCAGGGGGTTGGTGGCGAGCCGCCCCAGGTCCGGTTTGGTGCGTACGGCGTCCAGGAGCGAACGCTCGTAGTCGTCCAGGCGATCGGTGTCGGCGGCGTCGATACGGGCGGCGGTGTGCCAGCGGTGGACGAACGCGGCGACGTCGTCGCCGCTCATGGGGGAGAGCGCGAGTTCGGTGAAGCCGTCGGGGACGAGCCAGTTCTCGCGAACGGCGGAGGGGCGGGAGGTCACCAGCCACTGGTTGCCGGGATAGACGTCGAGCAGCTCGCGCAGCCGGCGCCGGGTGCGCTCCCGGTCGCGCTCGGGGATCTCGTCGATGCCGTCGATGAGCAGGAGGGCACGGCCGGCGGTGAGGACGCGGTCGGCCCAGCCGGGCGGCTGGGCGGAGTGGAAGGGCACGCGGACCGCTTCGAGGAATCCGTCGGGCGCGGGGAGGCCGCCTGGGCGACGTATGAGGGTGCGCAGGGGCAGGACGAACGGGACCCGGTCGCCGCGCTCTCCGCGGGCCGCGGTCACGGCGAGCCACTGCACCAGCGTGGTCTTGCCGGAGCCGGCAACCCCGCGCAGCAGCACCCGGTCGTGGTCGGCGAGGACCTGTTCGGCGGGGAGCGCCGCGGCGGCGGTGGCGATGCCGGCCGTGGTCTCCCCGTCCTCCGCGGGCCGCAGCGCCTGGAGACTGAGGTAGGCGGCGTCGAGGGGCCAGCGTTCGGGGGAGTTGGCGAGGTCGATGCCGTAGATCGTGAGATGGCTGTGCCTGGTGGCGATATAGGCGAGATAGCGCTGTTCGAAGGCGGGGTCGGTGCCACCCGTGGGCGGGGTCCTGGCGATCAGCTCGTCGACCTTCGCGATGAGATCAGCCTGCCGACGGGTCTGTTCGACCAGGGCGCGGGGGACGAAGGCGGAGCGCTGGGTGAAGAAGTGCAGGATGTGCAGACAGGCGACGTCGAGGACGCGTTCGTAGAAGACGGTGGCGTCGAGGGAGAGGTGGCGGTCGGGGTTGCCGCCGGCCGCGCGCAGTTGCCGGGCGAGGGCCCGGTGACCGAGTTGCACGGCCTGGACGTCGGTCATGTCGAGGTCGCCGAGGGCGTGCAGCGTGTGGGCGAGGGCGAGAACCACGGCGGGTGTCTCGTCCTCGGGCAGCGGGCGTTCGCCGTCCGCTGTGACGGCCCGCGCGACCAGCGCCGCGGCGAGCTTGTGGAGGTCCTTTTCGGTGAGGCCGCGTTTCTCGCCGCGGAAGGAGACGTACTCCGAGACGCGCACCGGCTTGTCGACGAGCCCTGCCCCGGGCCCCTCCGTGACGAAGAGCCGCTTCACAAGCGGGGCCACCACGCTGGAGGCCACTTTGACGCCCATGGCCGCTGGATCCATCTTGCTCCCCCGTAGCCGGTCCGTAACCCATGGTCAGCCTAGCGGGGGGCTGCCGTGAGGTGCCGCACAGGCGAAAAGGGGGGTACTAGGCGAGCTAGTGAAGCAAGCCGCCGGGGCGCAAGGGGCGTTCCTCGAAGATCCTGGGGCGAAATCAATACCCAAAATCTGCCTGTTCAGGGGGAGTGTCCGAATTAGTGGTACCTGAAAAACATCAGTCATCTTGGGGGTGATGTACTAGAAAACGTCGTAGGTCACATATTTGAGTGATCTGGGCGGGTCGGGTTACCAAGGATGAGCCAAGTCCCCGACTCCCTGAGGTCTTCATGTTCAACCGCGTCACGTCCCGCTCCTTCCGTACGGCCCGTATCCGTAACCGGGCCGCCATGCTGGCCGCCGGTGCCGGAGTCACGGCCGTGCTGGGAGTCGGGGTCGCGCACGCCGCTGGTTCGCATGCGGCTCCGAAGGCAGCGAGCTCTGCTTCGCAGGAGGCCGGCTCCAGCACGAAGGCGGCCGGCTCCGGCACGAAGGCGGCCGGCTCCGGCACGAAGGCGGCCAGCCCTGCTATGGAGCCGGTCAGCGCCAATAAGAAGGTCGCCGGCCCCAGCATCAAGGCAGTCAGTGCCGCGGGCTGGGTCAGCCCGGTCAAGCAGTACGCGCTCTCCGCGAGCTTCGCCCAGGCCGGCGGCATGTGGGCACACAAGCACAGCGGTCAGGACTTCGCCATCCCGAGCGGGACGGCCGTCCATGCCGCGAGTGCCGGCACCGTCGTCAAGGCCGGCCCCAACGGTGCCGGTGACGGGCCCGCGTACGGCAACGCCGTCGTCATCAAGCACCCGGGTGGCACGTACACCCAGTACGCCCACCTCTCGCGGGTCGACGTGCAGGTCGGCCAGGCCGTCGGCGCCGGGCAGCACATCGCGAAGTCCGGCAACACCGGTAACTCCAGCGGTCCCCACCTGCACTTCGAGGTCCGGACGACCCCCAACTACGGGTCTGCCGTCAACCCCGTCGACTTCCTGCGCGCCAAGGGTGTGACCCTCTGACGCGCTCCCTATGACGCAGGCGTGCCGGTGTGCGCCTGCGTCACCAGATCGATCGCGACCTCCAGGACAGCCTTGCGCTTGTCCTCGGGGTCGCATTCGGTTTCCTGGAGGACGAACATCCCCGCGTGCATGGTGAACAGCGCGCTGACGCAGCGGACCTGGTCGGTCAGGGACGCGTCCGGGTCCCTGATGATGTCCCGCATCTCCAGCATGCGGTCCTTGAACTGGTGGCCGATGCTCAGTTCCCGCATCGTGGCCTGGTTCTCCTGCATGAAGCGGAAGAGCGGAGCCGCGCCGGTCAGGGCCTCGCTGTAGCGGCGCAGCACCTCCTGCTTGGTCTCCAGGCTGTGCGGCTGCGCCTTGCCCCACTCGATCAGCTCGTCCATGGGGCGGGTCAGATCCTCGAAGATGCCGACCAGGATCTCTTCCTTGGTCTTGAAGTGGTAGTACAGCGCTGCCTTGGTGACGTCCAGACGCTCGGCAATCTCACGCAGCGAGGTCTTCTCGTACCCCTGCTCGGCGAAGAGCTCGAGCGCCACGTCCTGGATGCGCTGGCGGGTGTCCCCGCGCCGCTGTCGCTTGGTGCCGCCCATGGTGCCGTTCATTCTCGCACTCCTCGCACTCACGGAAATACCTGCCGGCCGGCCGAGGCGCAGGCCCACGAAACTTACTTGACGCCCGGCTAGTTGCGGGGCTATTTTCCAGTCTAGACAACTAGCCGGTCGGCAAGTAAGTGTCGGACGGCGAGCAGTACCAGGGAAGTGGGGGCCATGGCGGACAGCGCGGCACCAGTCGGAAGCGGCAAACAACCACGGAGCGTGCGGGTCGTCCTGCTCGCGCTGATGATCACGATGATGCTCGCGATGCTCGACAACATGATCGTGGGCACGGCGATGCCGACGATCGTGGGCGAGCTCGGCGGGCTGCAGCACCTGTCATGGGTGGTGACCGCCTACACGCTCGCGATCGCCGCCTCCACCCCGCTGTGGGGCAAGCTCGGTGACATGTACGGGCGCAAGGGCGCCTTCATGAGCTCGATCGTGATCTTCCTGATCGGGTCGGCGCTCAGCGGCATGGCGCAGAACATGGGCGAGCTCATCGGGTTCCGGGCCCTGCAGGGTCTCGGCGGCGGCGGCCTCATGGTCGGCGTCATGGCCATCATCGGCGATCTGATACCGCCGCGGGAGCGCGGCAAGTACCAGGGCATGATGGCCGGCGTCATGGCGCTGGCCATGATCGGCGGACCGCTGGTCGGCGGCACCATCACCGACCACTGGGGCTGGCGCTGGGCGTTCTACATCAACCTGCCGCTGGGCGTCGTCGCCCTCCTCGCCATCAGTGCCGTACTGCACCTGCCGAAGAAGCGCTCCAAGGCCCGTATCGACTTCCTCGGCGCCGCGCTGCTGACCGTCGGCATCACCTCGATCGTGCTGGTCACCACCTGGGGCGGCACCGAGTACGCCTGGACCTCCCCGCGGATCATGGAGCTGATCGGGGTCGGCGTCGTCACGCTCGTCGGGTTCGTACTCTGGCAGGCCAAGGCCGCCGAGCCGGTCATGCCGCTGCACATCTTCCGCAACCGCAACTTCACGCTGATGTCGTTGATCGGCTTCATCACCGGGTTCGTGATGTTCGGTGCGACGCTGTTCCTGCCGCTGTACCAGCAGGCGGTGCAGGGCGCGTCCGCGACCAACTCCGGACTGCTGCTCCTGCCGATGCTCGGCGCGATGCTCGTCGTGTCGATGATCGCGGGACGGGTCACCACCAACAGCGGACGGTACAAGGCCTTCCCGGTGGTCGGCAGCGTGCTGATGGTCGTCGGCCTGTTCCTGCTCGCTCAGATGGACACCGGCACCAGCCGGTTCACCTCGGGCGTGTACATGGCGGTCGTGGGTGCCGGGATGGGCTGCCTGATGCAGATCACCATGCTGGTCGCGCAGAACAGTGTGGAGATGAAGGACATGGGCGTCGCGTCCTCGTCCACGACCCTCTTCCGTACGCTCGGCTCCTCCTTCGGTGTCGCGATCATGGGTGCCCTGTTCAACAACCGGGTGCAGGACGTGATGGCGCAGCGGGCGGGTGCCCTCGGGTCCAAGATGACCGAGCAGTCCACGACGCTGGACGCGAAGAGCCTGGAGAAGCTGCCGGCGATGGCCCGTGAGGCCTACCAGCACGCGGTGTCGGCGGGCACGCACTCCGCGTTCCTGCTCGGCGCGGTGGTGGCCGTGGGGGCGCTGGTGGCCGCGGTGTTCGTGAAGGAGGTTCCGCTGAAGGGAGCGGGGCCGGACAAGCGGGCGACCGAGGACGCCGTGGATGCGCAGCCGACGGTCGCAGAGGCCGTCTGACTCGCGCCCGACCCCGGTCCGAAGGCCCCCGACGACGTCCGCCGGGGGCCTTCGCCCGTCCGCACCCCCGGTTTCCTCACTTCCCCGACGGCGGCAGGATCGGGAAGCTGCCCGTGCTCGTCGGGGAGTGCTCCGGCAGCCACAGTACGGCGACCGCGCCCTCGGCCGGTATGTGCTTCGGGGCTCCGGTGGGGCGTACGTTGCGGAAGGTCAGGCGGGCGCCCATGACCCGTGCCTGGCCCGTCGCGATCGTCAGGCCCAGGCCATGACCGCGCCCCGAGCGGTCCGAGCTGCCCGTGCGGAAACGGCTCGGACCCTCGGCGAGCAGGTCCTCGGGGAAACCGGGGCCGTGATCCCGTACGCGGATCACCCGGCCCTCGACCGAGACCTGGATCGGCGGTTTTCCGTGCCGGGCCGCGTTCGCCAGCAGATTGAACAGCACGCGCTCCAGACGGCGGGGATCCGTGGTGACCTCCGACTCATGGATCACCCGGACCTCGATGTCCGAGTCCTTCGCGGCCACGCGTCGGCTCACGAACTCGCCGAGCATGATGTCCTGCAGCTCTGCCCGCTCGGAGGCGCTGTCCAGACGCGCGACCTCCAGGACGTCCTCCACCAGTGTGCGCATGGCCTTCGCGCGGTCCAGCACCAGCTCGGTGGGGCGACCCGGCGGCAGAAGTTCCGCGGCCGTCAGCAGACCGGTGACCGGGGTGCGCAACTCGTGCGCGATGTCCGCCGTCACCCGGCGCTCCGCCTCAAGACGCTCCTGCAGCGCGTCCGCCATCGCGTCGACCGCGCGCGCCAGATCGTCCGTCTCGTCGCGCACCACGCCGCCGATCGCGTCCCGTACCCGCACATCGGTCTCGCCCTGCGCGACCCGGTTCGCCGCTGCCGCCGCCTTGCGCAGACGCCGCGAAAGCTGCCCCCCGATCAGCACACCGAGCGCCGAGCCCCCGAGGACCACCGAGATCGAGCCGATGATCAGCGCCTGGTCGAGGTCCTGCATCACCTCGGCGCTGTGGTCCGTGAAGGGAGTGTGCAGGGACAGCACCCGGCCGTCCTTGAGCGGTACGGCGGCCCAGATGTCCGGTACACCGTGCGGGCCCTCGGACACATAGGTGGCGCGCCGGCCCGCCATGATCTTCTCCAGCAGGTCCCGCGGTATGGCCGGGTCGTCGACCTTGACCCCGAGGGTCCGGGTGCGCCCGGACTCGTACATCCGCTGGGCGAGCTGTACGCGCGAGTCGGCGACGTCACGCGCGCTGTTGAGCATCGACACGCGCGCCGCGCTGTGCACGACCAGGCTCAACGCGATCGCGACCAGCGCGCCGACCATGGCGATCGCCGCGCTGAGCTTCCAGCTGAGATTGGTCCGTATGGCCGCGTCGTCCGGGACCAGACGCCTGAGAATCCGCCGCATACCCCTGTTCAGGCCTTCAGCTTGTAGCCGAAGCCACGGACGGTCTCGATCCGGTCCTGGCCGATCTTCGTGCGCAGCCGCTGGACGTGCACGTCGACGACGCGGGTGTCACCGCCCCAGCCGTAGTCCCACACGCGCTCCAGCAGCTTGTCGCGTGACAGCACCGTGCCCGGCGCCGACGAGAACTCCAACAGCAGCCGCATCTCGGTCGGCGTGAGCCCTACCGGCTGCCCCGACCGTCGTACCTCCATGCCCTCGGTGTCGATCTCCAGGTCACCGAAGGTGAGCACTCCGCTGTCCCCTGAAGAGGTGTCCTCGGCCAGTCGGTGGGGGCCGCTCGCGTGTCCGAAGCGGCGCAGCACGGCGCGGATGCGTGCGACCAGTACGGCGCCGTCGAACGGCTTGGTCACGTAGTCGTCGGCGCCCGCCTCCAGGCCGAGCACGACATCGATCGAGTCGGCACGCGCGGACAGCATGATCACTGGCACGGTCGACTCGTCGCGGATGCGGCGGCACAGGCTGACACCGTCGAGGCCGGGGACCATCACGTCCAGCAGGGCGATGTCCGGACGGTCGGCGCGGAACGCCTCCAGGCCCGACAGCCCGTCGGGCATGGCGGTGACCGCGAAGCCGTCCCGCTCCAGCGCGAGCTGGGTGGCCTCGCGGATGACGTCGTCGTCCTCGACGAACAGGACGTGGGTCTGCTCTGCCATCCGATGCCCTCAGTTCCCGGTCGGGGCGGCCGTGGCGCCGTTGCCCACCGCGTTGCTGTACTCGTTGTGCGTGCGGGACTCCTCGGTGAAGCGCTTCGACGTCCAGCGGTAGGTGATCACATCCTCGCTGGAGGGGTAGGCCACCGAGTCACCCTTGCCGTACACCTGCTGTGTCACCACCAGGTCACCACGGTCGATCTCCGCGTAGACCGGCGGCTGCTCGGCCGTGAACACATTCTGGTACCTGTGGCCCGCCATCCGGTACACGTACGAGCCCACACCCACGCCCACGGCATCGCCGCAGGTCATCACGTTGACCACGATGTCGTTCGCCGAGCCGTGGGTCAGATCTCCGTAGGACACGTCGACCGGGTACTCGTCGGCCACGCACGGCTTCAGCTCGTCCTTGACCGTTTTCGAGACCTCGGGGTCGTCCTTGACCATCCTCACCACGTCCATGCGCGTGGGTTCCTTGGTGGTCGGCGACGAGGAGGGAGCGGGGGTGGCCGTCCGCACCGGCTTGTTGCTCGCCGGCCCCTCGTCGCGTGCCCCCGTGCCGCCGGTGGCGCACGCGGAGGCGAAAAGGCCGAGGGCGGCGATCGTGGCCAGCGCCGCGATCGCCGCCTTGAGGGCTCCGCTGAACCGTATGGCTCCCGTGCCTAGGCCGCGCAACGCTCCCGCTCCTCACGCTCCAGCGCGCGTGCGTCCAGGTCGCGCGCCTCCAGCTCCTCGCGGAGCCGGGCGAGCGCCCGATGCAGCGTGCTCTTGACCGTTCCGGCCGACATGCCGAGGGCGGCGGCCGTCTCCTCTGTGGACATCTGCTCCCAGTGTCGCAGCACGACGACACTGCGCTGCTTCGGAGCGAGCACTTTCAGGATGTCCATCAGCAGGGCGCGGTCGGCGTGCTGTTCGGTGGAGTCCTCGACACGCGCGTCGGGAAGCTGCTCGGTGGGGACCTCCTCCAGCTTGCGGGCCCGCCACCACTCGGTGCGCGTGTTGATCATCACCCGGCGCAGGTAGGCGTCCGCCAGGCGCTTGTCCGCGATGCCGTCCCAGCGGCCGTAGGTGCGCACCAGTGCGGTCTGCAGCAGGTCCTGGGCGTCGGTCGGGTCCGGAACCAGCCGACGGGCACTGCGCAGCAGCGCGTCCTGCCGGGTGCGTACGTACTCCTCGAATGCAAGCACCTCGCCGTGCGCCATTCCAACCGCCTCCGTTCCCCGTTTTCGATCCGGTATCCGGCTGCGTCCCACAGCCGGATACCGGGTCTCCTAACCTGCGCGCCGCGCCGTACGCGGTACGCATATGAAGCTACGGAGGGCTTGTCACGGGGTTGTCCGAGGCAGCCTGCGGGAAGCGCTCGGCTGTCCGTCGGTTGTGTAACGGAAGTAGGAACGGGGTAAGGCCAAGCGGGAGTTGGGGATGGTATGGGGGGATTTGCCTCACTGGGACTGGGGGGAGCTGTTACAGGGCGAGGCGCGGGCTGTGGTCGCGCTGAGAAGTCCCTGTGCGTGATCCGCCCGGGCGCCATGGGGTGGCGGGCGCCCGAGCGGTGGCACTACTAGGTGAGCGGTAGGCGGTAGAGGCCCCCGGGGAGGGGCTCCACCAGGCCGTCGGAGACCAGTCCGTCCAGGGCGCGGGCGCGCTGCACCGGCTCGTCCCAGACGCGGTCGAGGACCGACTGCGGAACCGGGTGCGTAGCCTCCCGCAGCACGGCCAGGAGCCGACCACGCACCTGGCGGTCCGTGCCCGCGTACGTCTGGCCGCGGCGCGGCGGGCCGTCGTGTTCCGGCTTCCCGGCCAGCTGCCAGGCGCACTGCCCGGCGATCGGGCAGCGGTGGCACGTCTCGTTCTTCGCGGTGCACACCAGCGCGCCGAGCTCCATGGACGCGGCGGCCCAGCGGGAGGCGGTGCTCTCGTCCTCGGGCAGCAGTGCGCGGGCGAGCTTGCGCTCGGCGGCGGTGGTGGCGTTGGGCGGGTACTGCACACCGGTGACCGCGCGTGCCAGGACGCGGCGCACATTGGTGTCGAGGACCGCGTGCCGCTGGCCGTACGCGAAGGAGGCGACGGCCGCGGCCGTGTACTCGCCGATGCCGGGCAGCGCGAGCAACTGGGTGTGATCGGTGGGCACGTCGCCGCCGTGCCGCTCCGCTATGGCGACGGCGGCGCCGTGCAGGCGCAGGGCGCGGCGCGGGTAGCCGAGGCGGCCCCAGGCGCGGACGGCCTCGCCGGGCGGTTCCTTGGCGAGGTCGGCGGGGCGCGGCCAGCGGGCGAGCCACTGCTCGTAGACGGGCAGGACGCGGTTGACCGGCGTCTGCTGCAGCATGAACTCGCTGACCATCACGCCCCAGGGCCCGGCCTCCGGGCGTCGCCAGGGCAGGTCGCGGGCGTGCTCGTCGAACCAGGCGATGACGGGGGCGTGCAAGGCCCTGCCGGAAGCTTGGCCGGTGGGGTCATCGGCGGGGGCGGGGGCGGGAGGGGAGCTGGTGGGTGCAGTCATGACGCCTTCGATCCTGCCACGGGAGGGGTGGGGGGGTGGGGGATCGGCTCGGGGTGAGGTGGTTGTGTCGGCCGACGGCCGCCATGCGGGCATGCCGCCGCACGGCGGATGAGCGGGCATCCGTGTTCCGTAGGTGCAGGCCCGCCGGCTCCGGGAGCGGGAAGCCCGGTGCCGTGCGGGATGATGATCCGGAAAAGTTGGGGCTACGGCGGCGGGTGGGGCAAGGCGAGGCTCCGATCTCTCGTACAGTTTGGGCCGTGGGATCTCTGCGCAATCCGGTCGGGCCGCTTCCCTCCTCCATCTACTGGCGACGGAGGGCCGTACTGCTGTCCATGGTCGCCCTGTTGGCGTTGCTCGTCGTGTGGGCGGTCATCTCCTCCGGCGGCGGCAGCGGGAAGAACAACGCGGGCGGTTCCAACGGGAAGCACCCCACGTCGTCGATCACGCCGGGGCCGTCCGGTAGCGGGCCGGCGATCAGTCAACACCCGGGCGGACGCGACGAGTCGAGCGGCGGGGACGGTTCCGGTACGTCCGGGCCGTCGGGATCCGAGGACTCCTCCGGTGTCTCGGGCACCGGATCCGACGGGGCGGACGAGGGAGCCAACGGCGGTGACGGCAAAGGCTCTTCCGGCGGACTGCTGGAGGCGGGTGCCGCCACGGCCCTGCCCAACTGCACAGCGAAGGCAGTGAAGTTGACGCTGCGGAGCGTCCACAACACCTACGCGCCCGGGGACACCCCCGCCTTCGAGCTGACCGCCGAGAACTCCTCCGGCAGCGACTGCAAGGTCGATCTCGGCCCGAAGAGAGCAGTGCTGACGATCACTCAGTCGGACAGCGACAAGACCATCTGGTCCTCGGCCGACTGCCCGAGCGGCTCCGGAAGCGTGCTGTACCGCGTGCCCGCGGGCGGCCACGCCACGTACACGGTGAAGTGGGACCGCAAACCGAGCGCCCCGAAGTGCGCCACTCCCCCCGCGGGCTCGGCGTCCGCGGGCACATACCTGGTGGAGGCGAAGGCCTCGGGCTTCCCGAAGGTACCGACGTCGTTCGTGCTTTCGAAGGATTAGTGCCCGTCGAACACGCAGGCGTCCGGCACGGGCTTCAAGGTCCCGCTCAGGAGGACGCCCCCCTCATGGCCCGGCGCTGCCGCTTGCCGAGCGGCGCCTGGGAGAGGTCCTCAGCCGTGGAGCGAAGGTTCTTGTAGCCGTATCCGCGTTCGGCGAGCCAGGCCTGTGCGGCTTCCTCGGCGCGTTCCGTCGCCGCCAGGATGTCCTCCTCGGCCTCGCCCGAGTCCAGGAAGCGGAAGGTGAAGGCGGGGCGGGCGGCGAGGTCGTAAGTGAGGTGGCCCTCCGGGGTGAAGGCCGCGCGCAGTACGTCGTGCTCCGCGGCCCGCTCCAGGAGTTCGGCCCGTTGTCCGTCGTCGAGGCCGTCGAAGACGCCGCGGACCATGATGCGGAAGGTACGGATACTCATCCTGCGAACGTAGTCGCGGGGGCCGGGGTGTCTCCACCGGGTTTCCGGCGGCGGCGCGACATCAGGCGACCGGGAGTCCGGGAGTGGCCGCCGCTCTGCAGCCTCAGACGTACCGCTCCAGGATCGACGACTCCGCCAGCCGTGACAGCCCCTCGCGTACGCTGCGGGCCCGCGCCTCGCCGACGCCGTCCACTGTCTGCAGGTCGTCGACGCTCGCGGCGAGCAGTTTCTGGAGGCCGCCGAAGTGTTCCACCAGCCGGTCGATGATCGCGCCGGGCAGCCGCGGGACCTTCGCCAGCAGGCGGAAGCCGCGCGGCGACACCGCCGAGTCAAGGGTCTCGGGGGAGCCGGTGTAACCCAATGCGCGGGCCACCGTGGGCATTTCGAGGAGTTCGCCCTGGTGCAACGCGTCCAGCTCGGACAGCGCCTCCTCGACCGTGCGGGAGCGCTTCGCGGTCGGCTCGGGCACGTAGTCGCGCACCACCAGCTCCCGCTCGGGCTCCACGCCCGCGATCAACTCGTCCAGCTGGAGGGAGAGCAGACGGCCGTCCGTGCCCAGCTCGACCACGTACTCCGCGATCTCGGTGGCGATACGGCGGACCATCTCCAGTCGCTGTGCCACGGCCGAGACGTCCCGGACCGTCACCAGGTCCTCGATCTCCAGCGCGGACAGCGTGCCCGCCACCTCGTCCAGGCGGAGCTTGTAGCGCTCCAGGGTGGCAAGGGCCTGGTTGGCACGGGACAGGATGGCCGCCGAGTCCTCCAGGACGCGGCGCTGACCATCGACGTACAGCGCGATCAGGCGCATCGACTGGGAGACGGAGACCACGGGAAAACCGACCTGCTTGCTCACCCGGTCCGCAGTGCGGTGGCGCGTGCCCGTCTCCTCCGTCGGGATCCTGGGGTCGGGCACCAGCTGCACTCCGGCTCTCAGGATCTTCGACAGGTCCGAGGAGAGCACGATGCCGCCGTCCAGCTTGCACAGCTCCCGCAGCCGGGTGGCGGTGAACTCGACGTCCAGGACGAAGCCGCCCGAGCACATCGCCTCGACGGTCTTGTCGGAGCCGAGCACGATCAGACCGCCGGTGTTGCCGCGGAGCACCCGCTCGAGGCCGTCACGCAGGGCCGAACCGGGCGCCACGGCGCTCAGCGAGGCGCGCATGAGGCCATCGGCGCCGGAACTCCCACCGGACTTTCCGGGAGCTGCTGCCCGGTCGTTGGCTGCCACTGCACTCCTCCGGTCGCAGGTTCTGGGGGCGCTCCCGTGTCGCACACTCGGTTCGTACGGACGGGCGAGACCAGGGCAAAGTCTACCGGCGGTCCTCCGCCTCCCGTGGGGCCTCCCGGCGGCGGGAGCGCGGAAGGACCCGCAGCGCGTCCCCCATGTCCGCGACTTCCAGCACCTTCATCCCGGACGGGACCTTGCCCGGATCGACCGGTACGAGCGCGTGTGTGAAGCCCAGGCGATGGGCCTCGGACAGCCTGCGCTGGACGCCCGTGACCCGTCTGACCTCGCCCGCGAGGCCCACCTCGCCGATCGCGACGAGGTTCTTCGGCAGTGGGGTGTCACTCGCGGCGGAGGCGAGTGCGAGTGCGATCGCGAGGTCCGCGGCCGGCTCCGAGAGCCGAACGCCGCCCACCGTCGCCGAGTAGATGTCCTGCTTCCCGATCGCCTTGATCCGGCCCCGCTGCTCCAGTACCGCGAGCATCATCGAGACGCGTGAGGTCTCCAGACCGGACGTCGTGCGGCGCGGGGACGGGATCTGCGTGTCCACCGTGAGCGCCTGCACCTCGGCCACCAGAGGGCGGCGGCCCTCCAGGGTGACGGTCAGGCAGGTGCCGGGGACCGGCTCGTCGCGGCGGGTCAGGAACAGGCCACTGGGGTCCGTGAGGCCCGTGATCCCCTCGTCGTGCAGTTCGAAGCAGCCGACCTCGTCCGTCGCGCCGTACCGGTTCTTGACGCCCCGGACCAGACGCAGTCGTGCGTGCCGGTCGCCCTCGAAGTGCAGGACCACGTCCACGAGGTGTTCGAGCAGGCGCGGGCCCGCGATCGCGCCGTCCTTGGTGACGTGGCCCACCAGGAGGGTGGCCATGCCGCGCTCCTTGGAGGCACGGATCAGCGCCCCGGCGACCTCGCGCACCTGGGCCATGCCGCCGGGGGCGCCGTCGATCTCCGGGGAGGCGATGGTCTGCACGGAGTCGAGGATGAGGAGCGAGGGTTTCACCGCGTCCAAGTGGCCCAGTACGGCGGAGAGATCCGTCTCCGCCGCCAGGTAGAGGTGGTCGTCGATGGCCCCGATGCGGTCGGCGCGCAGGCGCACCTGGCTCGCCGACTCCTCGCCGGTCACGTACAGCGTGCGGTGCGCGTCGCTCGCGGCCTTGGCCGCGACGTCCAGCAGGAGCGTGGACTTGCCGACCCCGGGCTCGCCGGCGAGCAGCACGACCGCGCCGGGCACGAGCCCGCCCCCGAGGACGCGGTCCAGCTCGGGCACGCCGGTGGAGCGGGCGGTGGCCTGGCGCCCGTCGACCTGGCCGATGGGCAGGGCGGAGGTCGTCACCCGGCCCGGCGTCGTGGTCCGCACCGCGGGTGCGCCGTACTCCTCGACCGTCCCCCAGGCCTGGCACTCCGGGCAGCGGCCGAGCCACTTCGCGGTCTGCCAGCCGCACTCGGTGCAGCGGTAGGACGGCCGGTCCTTGGTGGTCTTTGTACGGGCAGCCATGGACGAAACCGTAGCCGAGGCCACTGACATCCCGGGGCCCGCGCCGGGGGCACGGGCCCCGGAGGCCGCCCGACCCTTGGCCACCTACGCCGGGATCGAGCCCTGTCGGTGACCGTCACCCTGGCTCGGGCGGTCTTTCGTTCCCCTCCGGCCGGAGAGGACGGCGCAATCGACCGCTCTTATCGTCCTATGGAAGATCGTTTCACCCGTACGGAGTAAATGTGCGCAAGGGAGCAGAAGGTGCGACCCCGCGGCGCCTACGGTCGCACAGGTGATGAGCAGCAGGCCGGAGACCTCCACGTACGCCACCGGCGCTCACCCGGCGCGCGGGGACGCACGCAAGCGGGGGAGCGCGCCTCGTGGTGCGAACTCCCGCACCGCGGCACAGGGCCCGCCTGCGCGCTATGAGCCGTACCTGGACGGCCTGTTCACCTACTGCCTCTCCGTGCTGTGTGATCACGACGCGGCGACCGCCGCCCTGGGGGACGCCCTGGCGCTCGCCTTGCGCCGTGGCACGCGCGCCCCGGGAACCCCCGACGAACAGCGCGCCTGGCTGTACGCCCTCGCCCGCTGGTCCTGCCTGCGCAGGCTCGCCGAGGCCCGGCGGCGCCGCCCCGCCGGCCATGCCGCCGGGCGTGACCATGCGCACAAGGAGTCGGCCGACCGGCGTGCCGCCGAGGCTGTCGGTGCCGCGCCGGTGTCCGAGGAGGTTCAGGAGCTGCGCAGGCAAGAACTCGCCCGGCTCGCCTGGCCAGAGGCCGCCGGTACCACCCCCGAGCAGCGTGAGGCGCTGGAGCTCGCCGTACGCCACCAGCTCGACACCCATGAGGTCGCCGCCGTGCTCGGCCTGGACCTGGCCCCCGCGCGCGAGCTCCTCGCTTCGGCCGCCTGCGAGGTCGAGCGCACCCGCGCCGCCCTCGCCGTCGTCGAGGCCGGCACCTGTCCGAGCGTCGCCGGCCTCACCGACGACCCCCGGCTCGTCCTCAGCGCCACCCTGCGCCGTGAGCTGGTCCGGCACGTCGACGACTGCCCGCGTTGCCGCCGCACCGCCGAGCGAGCCGTCCCCGGTAGCTGGCCCGGCACCAGCGTCACACCCGCCGCACTGCCCGTTCTGCAGGCCCCGAAAGCGGCCTTGCGGACCGCTATGGCGCACGCCCCCCGCGCGCGGAGCTGCGTCCCCCACTTCGACCGGCGCGGCTTCCCCATTGACCCGAAGGACCATGCGGCCCGCCGTGACCGCCTGCGCGCGCGTGCCGTCACGACGACCGTGGTCGCCACCGTGATCGCGGCCCCCGTCCTCGCCATGTGGGCCGCCTACCGCGGTGCGCCCCTCACCGGCGAGGCCACCGACGGCCGCACCGCCACGACACACGAGGCGCACGGCCCGGGCAGCCTCGGTGGTGAGGGCTCGGGAGGCTACGAGAACGCGGGCAACGCCAGGACGAAATCCGACCCCCGCCTCGACCGGAACGGCCACGTGCCGGACGTCTCCGTCGAGGTCACCGGCGTAAAGACGGGTGCCCCAGGGGAAGGGCACCTCGCGGTGTCCGCCGGGCACGACGGCACCACGACACTCATCACCCTGACTGCCTCCGGGGACTCACCCGTCCCCTGGTCCGTGTCCACGAGCGCCTCCTGGCTCTACCCGAGCCAGTCCTCGGGGACGCTCGCCCCAGGCGAATCGTTCACGGTCAGGGTGTACGTCGACCACCTTCGCGAGCCCACCGGCGCCTGGCACGCACGCCTGGCAGTGGCCCCCGCGGGCGCCGTGGTCTCCATCGACGGGTACGGCCCCGCGGCCCCGTCCGACCCGCGCCCCACTCCCACGCGTTCCGTGTCGTCCCCTCCCGTGCCGAGCGGTCCGCCGTCGACAAGCCCGGACCCGACGCCGGGCGACCCGACCCCGACAGAGCCCACACCCACGAGTCCGCCTTCCTCCGACCCGCCGCCCTCGACCCCGACGCCCCCCGGCAGCGTCACACCGAGCCCGTCCTCGTAAGGCTCGCGGCACAGCAGCGGGCGCCCCTGCGAGGGGTGCGAAGGTGGCGGGTTGCCATTTCAGTCCACCGGGTCCGCGGGGTGCGGAGCCACCAGCGGCAACTGCGAGGCCAGCCGCTGCTCGCACAGCTCGACCAGGCGGTCGTACCCCGCCTTGCCCATCAGCTCGGTCAGCTCGGCCCGGTACGAGACATAGACCGGATCGCCCGCGCCGTGCGCCGACGTCGCCGACGTGCACCACCAGTGCAGATCATGGCCGCCCGGTCCCCAGCCCCGGCGGTCGTACTCGCCGATCGACACCTGAAGGATCCGGGTGTCGTCGGGCCGCTCGATCCACTCGTACGTCCGCCGGATCGGCAACTGCCAGCAGACGTCCGGCTTGGTCTCCAGCGGTTCGCGGCCCTCCCGCAGCGCGAGGATGTGCAGCGAGCAGCCGGCCCCGCCCGGGAAACCGGGCCGGTTCTGGAAGATGCACGAGCCCTGGTACGGGCGGGTCTGCCGAGAACCCTCGTCGTCCTCCGTGATCCAGCCGGTCTCCACGCCCACGTCATGGTTCTGCCAGATTTCCGGTGTCAGCCGTGCCACGTGCTCGGCCACTCGCTTCTCGTCGTCCTCGTCCGAGAAGTGCGCCCCCAACGTGCAGCACCCGTCGTCGGCGCGGCCCGCCTGGATGCCCTGGCAGCCGCTACCGAAGATGCAGGTCCAGCGCGAGGTCAGCCAGGTCAGATCACACCGGAAGACCTGCTCGGCGTCGGCTGGATCCGGAAACTCCACCCAGGCGCGCGCGAAGTCGAGGCCCTTCTCGTCGCTCGCCCTGGCGCTCCTCGCGGACGCCTTCGCCTGCGAAGAATCCTTGGACTTCTTGGAGGATTTGTCGGCCTTCGCCTTTTTCGTCTTTGGCACGATTCCAGGGTAAGTGGCCCGGGACCGCGCTGAGGAATGAGGACCGTCCAACGGGCAGTAGCGTTCCGTCCATGAGACTCGGTGTCCTCGACGTGGGATCGAACACGGTGCATCTGCTGGTGGTGGACGCGCACCCCGGCGCACGCCCGCTGCCCGCGCACTCGCACAAGGTGGAGCTGCGGCTTGCCCAACTCCTCGACGACAGCGGGGCGATCGGTGCCGAGGGGATCGACAGACTGATCACGGTCGTTCTGGACGCCCTCCAGGCCGCCGAGGACAAGGGCGTCGAGGACCTGCTGCCCTTCGCCACCTCCGCGGTGCGCGAGGCGAGCAACGCCGACGACGTGCTGGCCCGGGTCGAGGAGGCGACGGGCGTCCAGTTGCAGGTGCTGGCCGGCGCGGAGGAGGCCCGGCTGACCTTCCTCGCGGCCCGCCGCTGGTTCGGTTGGTCGGCGGGCAAGCTGCTCGTCCTCGACATCGGCGGCGGCTCGCTGGAGATCGCGTACGGCATGGACGAGGAGCCCGACGCGGCGGTGTCGCTGCCGCTCGGCGCGGGCCGGCTCACGGCGGGCTGGCTGCCCGGGGATCCGCCGGACCCGGCCGATGTGAAGGCGCTGCGCCGTCATGTGCGGGCACGGATCGCCCGCACGGTCGGCGAGTTCAGCCGCCTCGGGGCGCCCGACCATGTCGTCGCCACCTCCAAGACGTTCAGGCAGCTCGCCCGGCTCGCCGGGGCGGCGCGCTCCGCCGAGGGGCTGTACGTGCAGCGCGAGCTGAAACGGGAGTCGCTGGAGGCGTGGGTGCCGCGGCTGGCCGCGATGACGGCTGGTGAGCGCTCGGACCTCCCCGGCGTCTCAGCGGGCCGCGCGAGTCAGCTCCTTGCCGGGGCCCTGGTCGCGGAGGGCGCCATGGACCTGTTCGGTGTCGAGGTGCTGGAGATCTGTCCGTGGGCGCTGCGGGAGGGCGTGATCCTTCGGCGGCTGGACCACATGGGTCCGCTGTAGGACCGGCCGGGCGCGGAACGCCGCCCGGCCGCACGCCGGTCACTGATCGCGGAACGGGACGCCACCGGTCGTCCCCTGTTTCCCGGGCGCCCGCGAGACGCCCCAGTCGGTCGTTCCCGGCCCACCGTTCCCGGCCCAACCGCCGAAGGTACCCCGTACCCTGTCCCTCGTGGCAGAACCAGCGGTGCGCGTCCCGGATGCGAAGGTCGCCCTGTCGACGGCCTCCGTCTATCCGGAGTCGACGGCGACGGCCTTCGAGATCGCGGCGCGGCTCGGGTACGACGGGGTCGAGGTCATGGTGTGGACCGACCCGGTCAGCCAGGACATCGAGGCGCTGCGCCGACTCAGTGACTACCACCAGATGCCCATTCTGGCCGTTCACGCACCCTGTCTGCTGATCACGCAGCGCGTCTGGTCCACCGACCCGTGGGTCAAGCTGCAGCGCGCTCGTGCCGCCGCCGAGAGACTGGGGGCGGGCACCGTCGTCGTCCATCCGCCCTTCCGCTGGCAGCGGCAGTACGCGCGCGACTTCGTCGACGGCATCTGGCGCATGGCGAACGAGACCGATGTGCGGTTCGCCGTCGAGAACATGTACCCGTGGCGCTACCGGGACCGCGAGATGCTCGCGTACGCCCCCGACTGGGACGTCACGAAGGACGACTACCGGCACTTCACGATCGACCTCAGCCACACCGCGACGGCCCGCACCGACGCGTTGCGGATGCTCGAGCGCATGGGCGACCGCCTGGGCCACGTCCACCTCGCCGACGGCAACGGCTCCAGCAAGGACGAGCACCTCGTCCCCGGCCGTGGCATCCAGCCCTGCGCCGAGGTCCTGGAGCGGCTGGCGCTCACCGGCTTCGACGGGTACGTCGTCGTCGAGGTCAACACCCGCCGTGCCATGTCCAGCGCGGAGCGCGAGGCCGACCTCGCGGAGGCGCTCGCCTTCACGCGGCTTCACCTGACCTCATCCGTCAGGGTGCCGCGCGGGTGACCGCGGGGGCATCCGGCAGCCTCCTGACGGCGCCGGGGTTCCTCGAACCGGCCCTCACGCCCGAGACACCTGTCCCGTATTCCGGACACTTGCGTCCAGTCCTTGGAGCACCGGCGTACGCTCGACATGAGTCAAGAACCCTCCGAAGGAGCGAGCGAGGATGCCCGAGCTGAGGTCCCGCACTGTCACTCACGGCCGCAACATGGCGGGCGCCCGTGCCCTGATGCGCGCCTCCGGTGTACCCGGTGCGGACATCGGACGGAAGCCGGTCATCGCCGTGGCCAACTCCTTCACGGAGTTCGTGCCGGGCCACACCCACCTCCAGCCGGTCGGACGGATCGTCAGCGAGGCGATCAAGGAGGCCGGCGGCATCCCGCGCGAGTTCAACACGATCGCGGTGGACGACGGCATCGCCATGGGCCATGGCGGCATGCTCTACAGCCTGCCCTCCCGCGACCTGATCGCGGACAGCGTGGAGTACATGGTCGAGGCCCACTGCGCCGACGCCCTGGTCTGCATCTCCAACTGCGACAAGATCACCCCGGGCATGTTGATGGCGGCGCTGCGCCTGAACATCCCCACGGTCTTCGTCTCCGGCGGCCCCATGGAGGCCGGTCGCGCCACCCTGGTCGACGGCACGGTCCGCACGCTCGACCTGATCGACGCGATCGCGGACGCCGCCAACGACAAGGTCTCCGACGAGGACATCCTCCGCATCGAGGAGAACGCCTGCCCGACCTGCGGTTCCTGTTCCGGCATGTTCACGGCCAACTCGATGAACTGCCTGACCGAGGCGATGGGCCTCTCCCTCCCCGGCAACGGCTCGGTCCTGGCCACGCACACGGCCCGCCGGGCGCTGTACGAGAACGCGGCCCGCACGGTCATGGACCTGACCCGCCGCTACTACGAGCAGGACGACGAGACGGCCCTGCCGCGCAGTATCGCCACCTTCCCGGCCTTCGAGAACGCCATGGCCCTCGACATCGCGATGGGCGGCTCGACCAACACGATCCTGCACCTGCTGGCGGCGGCGCAGGAGGCGGGCGTTCCCTTCGGGCTGGCGGAGATCGACCAGGTCTCGCGCCGGGTCCCGTGCCTGGCGAAGGTGGCACCGAACGTCGCCAAGAACCGCACGTACTACATGGAGGACGTGCACCGTGCCGGCGGCATCCCCGCCCTCCTCGGCGAACTGCACCGCGCGGGCCTGCTGAACGAGGACGTGCACGCGGTCCACAGCCCGTCCCTCGCGGACTGGCTCAAGACGTGGGACGTCCGCGGCGGCTCCCCGTCCGCCGAGGCGGTGGAGCTGTGGCACGCGGCGCCCGGCTGCGTGCGTTCGGCGGAGGCCTTCTCCCAGTCCGAACGCTGGGAGGCACTGGACGAGGACGCCGAGAACGGCTGCATCCGCTCGGCCGAACACGCGTACTCCAAGGACGGCGGCCTGGCGGTCCTCAGGGGCAATCTCGCGGTCGACGGCTGCGTGGTGAAGACGGCGGGCGTCGACGAGTCGATCTGGACGTTCGAGGGCCCGGCGGTCGTCTGCGAGTCGCAGGAGGAGGCCGTCGAGAAGATCCTGACCAAGCAGATCAAGGAGGGTGACGTCGTCGTCATCCGCTACGAGGGCCCCAAGGGCGGTCCGGGCATGCAGGAGATGCTCTATCCGACCTCGTATCTGAAGGGCCGTGGCCTGGGCAAGGCCTGTGCCCTGATCACGGACGGCCGTTTCTCCGGCGGCACCTCGGGCCTGTCGATCGGCCACGCGTCCCCGGAGGCGGCATCCGGTGGCACGATCGCGCTCGTCGAGGACGGCGACCGCATCCGCATCGACATCCCGAACCGCTCGATCGACCTGCTGGTGTCCGACGAGGAGCTGACCACCCGCCGCGCCGCCCTGAACGGCGTCTACGCCCCCGCGGGCCGCGATCGCAAGGTCTCCGCGGCCCTGCGCGCCTACGCCGCGATGGCGACGAGCGCGGACAAGGGCGCGGTGCGGGACGTGACGAAGCTGGGCTGAGCCGTACCGGTAACGACCTGGGGGGCAATAGGGAGCGGGTGAAGGAGCGGCGTCCGGTGCGGTCGATCGCAAGGCGCCGGAAGGTCCTCGTAGCGGAGCTACTAGGGCATTTCGGCAACGCCGCTGGGGGTCCCCCCTGCTCGAAGAGCTTGGGGGAGGCCGTGCCGGGCGTCGCGACGCCGCTCCCTATTGCCCCCCAGGTCGTAAGGGGGCCGTTCCTGCGGGGGCGGCCCCCTCGCCATGTCACCAGTTCGCCGGTCGGCCCGCGTCGAGGGCGAACAGGGAACCGTCGGGTGCGGCGGCGTACACCTTCCCGTCGGCCGCGACCGGCGCCGGCAGCGCGGGCATCAGGGAGCCTTGGTCGCCGCCGGGCCGAGCCTTCGTCTGACCCAGGAGTTTCCCCCGCGCGGTGTCGACGGCGAACAGCCGCCCGTCCGCCGCGCTGAAGTAGAGCCGCGTGCCGGTCACCACGGGCTTCGAGGCGTTGGTGACGGCGGTCTCGAGCCGCCACCGCTGCGCCGAGGTCCGCGTGTCCAGGGCGACGAGCGCACCGCCGTACCCGAGCAGATAGACCGTGTTCCCCCGCACGACCGCTTCGGCACTCTGCAGCGGGAAGCGCAGCGCGACGCGGCGAACCCTACGGGTGGCGACGTCGTAGCGCACGACGGCGTCCGTGTACGACTGTGCGTCGTACGAGGTGAACCACATCGATTCGTCGTGCGCGCCCACCAGGCCCAGAGAGCCGTCCAGCCGTCGCTGCCAGAGCGTGGCGCCGGTCTCCGGATCCACGGCGGTCACCCGGGTGCCCGACCCGGCCGCGCTCACGGCGTACGCCGGCCCGTTCCCGTACGACTGGAAGGCCGGCCGCGGCTGCCCCGCAATCGCGTGGTGCCACTTCTCCTCGCCGGTGGCGGCGTTCAGTGCGGTCACCCTCCCGTCGGCGCCGGTGAGCAGGACGGTCCCGGCGGCGTGGGCGACACGGCCGTCGTACGGCGAGATGTCATGGGACCAGCGGGTCGTCCCTGTCGCCGGATCGAGCGCGGTCAGACGTTCGCCGCCCTGGCCCACGACGTGCAGCAGCCCGCCCGAGAGCACGGGCGGGCGCACGCTGCCGTCATCGCGTTGCGCCACGCCGCCGCGAACCCACCGGGCCTTTCCGGTGGCCGCGTCGACGGCGGCGGCCAGGACGCCCGGCCGGGTGCAGTAGAGCGTCCCGGGCGTGTAGGCGCACCGCGCCATGCCGTCGGCCGTGACATCGGTCGAACTCAGCTTGGTGGTCCAGCCGTGGAAGGCAGGCGTGGAGGACACCGCGGCGGGCGTGCCGGCCACGGTGCCGTCGGAGCCGACATAGACGAGGGTGCCGGTGAGGACGGAGAGGACCGCGACGGCAGGCAGCCACAGCCGCCGTACGCGGCTCCTCCTCGGGGAGGGCGGAGACTTGGGGGCGGGCTCCTGCGGCCTGAGCCGGTGGTGGGTCGTGTCGTCCCGGCGGTCCGGCCGGGAGCCAGCCCGGTCGCGCTGCTGCGGTATGAACGCCTGTGTGTCGTACGAGGCGGACACCGATCGCAGCTCAGCCATCAGTTCGTCCGGGGTGGGCCGGTCCTCCGGCTCCTTGGCGAGGCAACGGGCCACGAGCGGCACCAGCTCCTGCGGTACACCTGTCAAGTCGGGTTCGTCATGGACGACTTGATACGCCACCAGGTAGGGGCTGTCGGAGCCGAAGGGCCCGCTGCCGGTCGCCGCGTGGACGATGACGGACCCGAGCGCGAAGACGTCCGCGGCCGGTCCGACCTCCCGTGGCCTGCGGAACTGTTCCGGAGCCATGAACGGCGGTGTGCCGATCAACTTTCCGGTCTCGGTACGCAGTTCACTGTCGAACGGGCGGGAGATCCCGAAGTCGATGACTTTCGGACCGTCTTCGGCCAGCAGTACGTTGCTGGGTTTGAGGTCGCGGTGCACGACCCCGGCCCGGTGGATGTCCCGCAGGGCCTCGGCCAGTCCCGCCATGAGGTGCCGCAGTCGTGCCGTGGGCAGCCCACCGTTCCGCTTCACATGTTCGGCAAGGGTGGGGCCCGGGATGAAAAGGGTCGCCATCCAGGGGGTGTCGGCCTCGGGGTCGGCGTCCACGACAGGTGCGGTGAAGGCGCCGCTGACTCGCCGTGCGGCCGCGACCTCCTGCCTGAATCGCCCCCGGAACTCGGGGTCTTGGGCGAACTCGGCGTGTACCACCTTGACCGCGAGCCGTAGTCCGGAGGCGGACCGTGCGAGATGCACGACCCCCATGCCGCCGGATCCGAGCCGGGTCTCCAGAAGGTACTGCCCGGCATATCGCGGAAGTTCCGCTTCCGGGTCGGTACCGGCGCTGCGCGGTGGCAGCATCACTCACCCCCCGAGCGTTCGTCCGCGTGTGCGACGCGCCGAGCCTAGTCGATGCTTCGTACGAAACAGCGGCGGCTTGCTAGCCTGCGCTCCACACGTATTTGGCGTGAACTAATCGGAACTGTTCCGAACATGTCCATGGGGGAACTGTTCGGATGATCAGCGGGGGAGGCCGACATGGCGACGGAGGACATCGCGACCGAGGGCGCCGCGCAGGAGGAGACGGCGCAGGCCGCGCCGGTGGCGGCGGAGACGGTCCGTACGTACCCGGTCGCACCGGGAGTCCAGCTCAATGTCCGCAGCGGCCCCGGCACCGGGTACAGCATCATCCGGACCCTGGCGGCGGGCGTGAGCGTGCCGATCTACTGCCAGCGGCCGGGAACGACGGTGACGGGACCGTACGGCACGTCGAACATCTGGGACTGCATCGGGACCTCGGCCTACGTCTCGGACGCGTACGTACGCACGGGCAGCGACGGGTACATCGCACCGCGCTGTTCCTGACCCTGCTGACGGGCCGCCGCACAGGCGCGCGGCCCGTCCCCCGAGGCGGAGGCGGTAGGGGCTCGGTCGCGGCCGGAGCGATAATCGACGCGTGAGCGACGAGAACGGCACTCCGGGCACACCCACGGGCCCCCGCCCCGAACCGATCCGCTTCTTCGGTACCACCTGGGTGGACCACGACGGCGGCTACCGGGCCCGCCGCGCCGCCGTGGCGGCCGGCTCGCTGGTCGCCGCAGCGGCCGCCTGCCTGGTCCTGCGTCTCGCCTACCAGGGCCTGCAGATCGCCGACGTCGGCACAGCGGTGAACCTGCTGCTCGTGGTCATGTTCGCGGTCTGCAGTGCGCTGGCGTTCGGCCACACCTGGGGAGCCTTCACCAAGCGTCCCGACCCGCAGCGCCAGGCCTCCCTCCGTGGCCTCCTGGCCATCGGGTTCATCGGCTCGCTGCTCGCGTACTTCGTGCGCTCGCTGAGCGAGGCTCCCGGAGAGAAGCTCCACCGCGAGGAGTACGAGACGGCCCGCGCCGCCCACGAGAAACGCGCGTCCCGCCGCACTCGCAACCCCTCCCGCAGGCGCCGCTCCTGAACCAGGTGGCCATCGCCCCTCCCCACGAAACGGCCGACGCTGCCCGGACCACCACTCCCGCAGCCCTGAACGTCGTCCCTCCCCTGTCGGAAACCCGCTGTCCCCGGTACCCGCGGCCCGCCAGCATGGACGTATGACGGCCACATCCCGCGCCACCCGAGCCCACTCCTTCAACAGCGCCGCGGCCCAGTACGCCGCGAACCGCCCCTCCTACCCGCCCGCCCTTTTCGACGCCCTGGAAGACCTCGCCGCCCGCCCCCTCACCGGCTCCCGCGTCGCGGACATCGGCGCCGGCACCGGTATCGCCACCGCGCTCCTCAGGGCCCGGGGCGCACGGGTCGTCGCCGTGGAGCCCGGCGAAGGCATGGCGGCCCAGTTCCGCCGCGCCCTCCCCGACGTCCCGCTGCTGCGCGGCGACGGCAACGCCCTGCCCCTGGCCACCGCCTCCGCCGACTTCCTCACCTACGCCCAGGCCTGGCACTGGACCGACCCCGCCCGCTCGGTCCCGGAGGCCCTGCGCGTGCTGCGCCCGGGTGGTGCGCTCGCGCTGTGGTGGAACAGGGACGCCCAGGACGTCCCCTGGATCGCCGAGCAGGCGGACCGCGTCAAGCGGTTCGTCGGCGCCGAGCACGCCACCAAGAGCGGCGCCATCCGTACCGAACTCGCCTTCAAAGGCGCGCCCGAGGCCCCGGCCCACACCCACCGGGTCGTCCGCTGGAGCCGCACGGTCCCGGTCGAGACCCACCTCGCCAACATCGGCAGCCACTCGGTCTTCCTCGTCCTCGGGGAGAAGAGGGCGAACGCCTTCCTGGCCGAGGAGCGCAAACACCTCCTCGACGCCTTCCCGGACGGCATGGTCGAGGAGGTGTACGACGTGTTGCTGATCGTGGCGACGCGGCCGTGACCCATGCCGGCGGTAGGCGGCACGGACGGTCCGATCCGCGCGACCGCGCCCGGGGGTCCGGTCCGCCATGACACCACCCACCGTGCGACCCGTGTGACCCTTGTCCCGCTCCCCGGACACCGAAGCAGCCCCACCGCGCCCGGTGCGAGGATGAAGCGGACGACGCAACCCCCGGAGGGCACCCGCACCATGACCCAGAAAGTCGCAGTCCTCGGCACCGGCAAGATCGGCGAAGCCCTGCTCAGCGGAATGATCCGAGCCGGCTGGGACCCCGCCGACATCCTGATCACCGCCCGCCGCCCGGAACGGGCCGAAGAGCTCCGCACCCGTCACGGCGTCACCCCGGTCACCAACATCGAGGCCGCGAAGACCGCCGACACCCTGATCCTCACGGTCAAACCCCAGGACATGGGCACGCTCGTCGACGAACTCGCTCCGCACATCCCCGCCGACCGCCTGGTCATAAGCGGAGCCGCCGGTGTCCCCACCGCCTTCTTCGAGGAACGCCTCACCGCAGGCACACCGGTCGTCCGCGTCATGACGAACACCCCCGCCCTCGTCGACGAGGCCATGTCCGTCATCTCCGCCGGCAGCCACGCCACCACCGAACACGTCGCCCTCGCCGAGGAGATCTTCGGAGCGGTCGGCAAGACACTGCGCGTCCCCGAGTCCCAGCAGGACGCCTGCACCGCCCTCTCCGGCTCCGGCCCTGCCTACTTCTTCTACCTCGTCGAAGCCATGACCGACGCCGGCATCCTTCTCGGCCTGCCCCGCGACAAGGCCCACGAACTGATCGTCCAGTCCGCGATCGGCGCCGCGGTGATGCTCCGAGACAGCGGCGAACACCCGGTCAAGCTCCGCGAGAACGTCACCTCGCCCGCCGGCACCACCATCAACGCCATCCGCGAACTGGAGAACCACGGCGTACGGGCCGCCCTCATCGCCGCCCTCGAAGCCGCCCGCGACCGCAGCCGCCAGCTGGCCTCCGGCAACAAGGACTGACCCGGCCCCAGGAGGGCGGCGGGTCACGCCGTCGCGTCCACGATCTCCTTCGTGGTCACCACGCGAGCGAAGCCGCCCCCGTGCAGGGACACCGCCGACGCCTGCGCCACCTCGTCCGCGCTGCGCCGCCAGCCGAACGGCCCCTCCAGGTCGAACGTGTACGTGGCGTCGTACGCCACCAGCACGTCGTACCCGAGATTCCCGCCCATCCGGGCCGTCGTCTCCACACACATGTTGGTCTGGATCCCGGCCACCACGAACTGCGAGATCCCGTTCTCCGTCAGCCAGGCCCCCAGGTCCGGGGTCCCGAGGAACGCCGAGTTCACGGTCTTCGTGACGAACAGCTCGGGACCGCTCCCCTTCCCTCTTCTCTCCTGCACGTACTCCTTGAGGTCGTTCCCCTCGTACCCAAGTTGCAGCGGTGACCCGGGTTTCAGCGAGTCATGCCGTACGAAGACGACCGGCCGCCCCGTCGCCTGCCACGCGTCGATGAGCGCCGCGATGTTGTCATCGGCCCCCGGATTGTTCCGGGACCCCCAGAAGCCGGCCTCGTCGAAGCACTTCTGCACGTCCACGACCACCAGTGCCGCGTTCTCTGCGATCTCCATGCTCACGATCCTGCCGCTGGGAGCAGAGCCGTCCCAGCGGGTGAAAAGCCAGCGATCGATGGTTTACTGCCAGCCATGGAGCCAGAGCACGTCCACCGCGTCGCCCTCCTCGCCTTCCCCGGCATCCGCGCCTTCGACGTCTCCGTCATCACCGAGGTCTGGGGCACCGACCGCACCGACCGCGGCGCCCCCGCCTTCGACCTGCGCAGGGTCGCCACCGACACCACTACCCCCATCGCCATGCGCGGCGGCCTCGCCCTCCAGCCCGACCGCACCCTCACCTGGCTGAACCGGGCCGATCTCATCGTCGTCCCCGGCCTCGACGACCACCTCACCCCCGCACCCGCCCCGGTCCTCGACGCCCTCCGCCGCGCCCACGCCCGCGGGACCACCATCGCCGCCCTCTGCGGCGGCGCCTTCACCCTCGCCCAGGCGGGTCTTCTCGACGGCCGCCGCGCCATCACCCACTGGAACCTGGTCGGCCTCCTGCGCGCACACCACCCCCGGATCACCGTCGTCCCCGACGCCCTCTTCATCGAGGACGACAACATCTGGACCGCCGCCGGCACCGCAGCCGGCATCGACCTCTGTCTCCACCTCGTCCGCAGGGCCCACGGCGCCGAGGCGGCGGCCACGATCGCCCGCGCGATGGTCACCGCCCCCTTCCGCACCGGCACCCAGGCACAGTTCGTGGAACACCCCATCCCACGGGCGGACCGGGACGCCGACACCCTCGCCACCGTCCAGGAACACGCCCTGCGCCATCTGCACGAACCGCTCACGGTCGCCGACCTGGCCGCCCACGCGGGCATGTCCGCGCGCTCCTTCGCCCGGCACTTCACCGCCGCCACCGGCACCACACCGCTGCGCTGGCTGCTGGACCAGCGCATCGCCGCGGCCCAGAAGCTCCTCGAGCGCACCGACCTGCCCATGCCCGAGGTCGCCCGCCGCGCGGGCTTCGGCAGCGAGGTCACGATGCGCCAGCACTTCGCATCGCGCCTCGCCACCAGCCCCCGCGCCTACCGCACGGCGTTCAGCGCGGGCTCCGCCACCGGCGGCAGCAGCCCGATCGCCCGGTAGGCGGCATCGACGGTCGGCCGCGCCATCGCCCGGGCCTTCTGCGCGCCACGCCGCAGCACCTCCTCCACATATCCCGGGTCGGCGCACAGTTCCTTGTGCCGCGCCTGCACGGGCCTGAGGGCTTCGACCACCGCGTCCGCGGTGTCCTTCTTCAGCGCCCCGTACGACTCGTACGCACCGCCCAGCGCCCCGGGGTCCCCGCCCTGGCACGCGGCGAGGATCTCCAGCAGATTGGCGACCCCGGGCCGCGCCTCCCGGTCGTACACGACGTCCGTACCGCTGTCGGTGACCGCTCGCAGCACCTTCTTCCGCACCACGTCCGGCTCGTCGAGCAGGTAGATGATCCCCGGGCCGGAGTCATCGGACTTCCCCATCTTCGACGTGGGGTCCTGCAGATTCATGACCCTCGCCGCCACCTTCGGAGGCGTTGCCTTCGGCACCGTGAACGTGTGCCCATAGCGATGGTTGAACCGCACCGCCAGGTCCCGCGCCAGTTCCACGTGCTGCGTCTGGTCGTCCCCGACCGGCACCTCGTCGGTCCCGTAGGCCAGGATGTCCGCCGCCATCAGCGCCGGGTACGTCAGCAACGACAGCCGGACGCTTCCGCCGCGCGCATGCTCACGCGCGGCCTTCTCCTTGTACTGGATCATGCGTCGCATCTCGCCGTCGGTCGCGACGCACTCCATCACGTACGACAGCCGCGCGTGCTCGTCCACATGACTCTGCACGAACACGGTGCACAGCTCCGGGTCGAGCCCCGACGCCAGCAACAGGGTCGCCGCCTGCCGACTGATCCTGCGCACCCGCGCAGGATCATGGTCGATCGTCAGCGCGTGCAGGTCCACGACGCAGAACAGCGCGTCGGCCTGGTGCTGGTCCACCTCGGCCCACTGCCGCATGGCTCCCAGGTAGTTCCCCAGCGTCAGATGCCCGGTCGGCTTGATCCCGCTGAAGACCCGCTTCATCTCTCCACCTCCTGGTCGAGGCCGCCGTCCCCGGCCGGCCGACCCTCTGGAGGGAGATACGAGAACGGCCGCCGAGGCGGCGGCCGTTGTGTGCGTACGTGAGCGCGGCCGCCGTCAGGCGGCCCACCACAGTTGGGTGCACGTACGCGTAGTCATGTCGCACAGAGTACGCCTCAGCGGTGCCGTCCGGGCAAGAGTTGACACACCCCCGCCCCATCCGTATGGTTCTCCGGGTTGTCCGACGTGAGCGCCGACTACGGTCGGTCCCCGGACAGCCATTCCGCAAGCACCAACCACTGCTCGACGATCAGTCTGTCTGGCGTCGCTTCATTGGCATGTGTATTTGCGAAATGAGGAATCCACGTTCGAAAGGACGCGGCCCCGATTAGCGTCGGAGGCCGGGAATCCGCTAAAGTCTCACTCGTCGGAACGGCCCAGCGGCCGGGAAGACTAACCCCGCTGACGGGGAATCAGGGCCGAAAGGATCTGATAGAGTCAGAACCGCCGGAAAGGGAAACGCGAGAGCGGGAACCTGGAAAGCACCGAGGAAATCGGGTCGAGAAAAGATCTGATAGAGTCGGAAACAGCGAAGGGAAGCGCCCGGAGGAAAGCGCGAGAGTGAGTCTCTCGGGTGAGTACAAAGGAAGCGTCCGTTCCTTGAGAACTCAACAGCGTGCCAAAAATCAACGCCAGATATGTTGATACCCCGTCTCCGGCC